>NZ_JACJON010000010.1 GCF_014695585.1 Microcoleus sp. FACHB-831
GTTGCTGTGGAAGAAATTCTTGCCCAACTTAGCCAAACAGTAATTGCTTCGGTGACGGGATGGGATTTTATTCTGGAAGCTTTATCTGTATCAGGAATTTAGTGAAATGGTATTAATAGTCCCACCATCAACGCACAATTGCTCAATCGCATGCGCCCCAATCGGATCGGCAAACGGCTGAAGATGCAGCAAGTGCTGTTGGGTTTTGGCAGAAATACGAATGCCCCTCAGCTACTCGATATGTCCGTTGTGCTTGTTCATAGGACACACTTGCACTTAAACGCACACAATCGTTCTCTAGATGTTGACTCCTAAATTTGCTCAGTGACGGGCAACTCGATTTCTTCGAGCGTTTTCATTGCTTGTGCCTCGCTGTGGTCATATAAAATTTAAGCGCTCGCTTTGAGGTGGGCTTGGAGACTTTGTGCTTTATCAACAGTCCTAGCGGCAGTTGCTATAACTTAATACTTATATCCTTACCGCTCTCGCCTTACCTCCCAAAGGTGAAACGCTCCCGTAATAGGTTTCTTTGCAAGTTGGATGATCCCTTGCTACTTGCGGGTGGAGTTCGGGGCGAGGCGAGTATGATTTTGGTTTTCTGCAACTATACTTTAGTTTGATACATAGGTTGGCATATGTTTAACAAAAAAAATATTACTGACAAATATTCACATTTTAAACCAACAGGATCTATTACGCGGAAAACACTTTCCCAGATCGGAGTGAGTGTTACTATCGTGGTTGCTTTTGCTACGACAATAAATTATTTTCAGCTACTTTCAACCTTGAAAACTCAGAAATTAGAGCAACTAAAAGAGTATGTAATCGAACGGGTTGAAAGAGAAAAATTTATTTTTGCTCTTGCAGCAGACAATGAAGCAATCCTCAACCAAGAAATTATCCGAAAATATCAACAAAGGAGCAACGTAGATCCAAAAGTTCAATTCGACAATTTATTTGCTAGATCAACAGATGGAGTCATTCGCAATCGACCCGAAAGATTTGATGGTAAACGGCAAGCCGGGGTGTATATTGGCAAGTCATTAACTATTACTGCTGATATTCGCCGTCGCGTACTCGATTTGAAAGCTTTGTTAGAATCTTACGGGCCTGCATGGCGCAACCGTTTTCAAGATCTCTACGTTATGACTCCTGAGAACATCATAGTTATCTATTGGCCTGAAATTCCTAACTGGGTTCAGGATGCACCTGCTAATCTTTATATTCCTAAAGAAGAATATTACTTTGTTGCCGATCGCGAACACAATCCAGCTAGAAAAACTGTTTGGGCTGGTCTTTATTATGAGGAAATTAGTAAAGTCTGGATGGTGTCGTGTCTAACGCCTGTAGATATAAATGGCAGGGAAATTGCAATTATTGGCCAAGATGTGATGCTCAATGACTTGATGCAACGAACAGTTAATGACCATATTCAAGGTGGATATAACCTGATCTTTCGGGGAGATGGTCGCTTGATAGCCCACCCCAAGTTAATGGATAAAATTCTGAAACAAAAGGGGAAATTTAATATAGTTAATTCTGATGACACCCCCCTAAAAAATATTTTCCAATTAGTAAAAAATGCGCCAAATGGTAAAGTCATCATTGATAACATCAATGATGAAGAGTATTTAGCGGTAAGAAAAATTCCAGGCCCAGATTGGTATTTTGTAACAGTTTTTCCCAAGTCTTTATTGACAAAACAAGCAAGGGATTTAGCTGTATCCAATTTGTTGATGGGTATTGGCGTACTCTTAACATTGGTAGCAGTGGTATTTGTGGTTTTAAACAAGCAAGTTGCTGCACCCTTAAGACAACTGATAAATGCAACTAACCAAATTGCTGGAGGAAATTATAATATTTCTGTTGAAGATAGCAGGCAAGACGAACTAGGCTGCCTTGCTCGATCGTTTAACATCATGGCTTCTGAGATAGCAACCAGAAGTAAAGAATTGCAGAACGCACTTGAGCAACAGGCGATTTTAGTGCAACAAGTCACCACCACACTTGAGCAACAGGCGATTTCAGTGCAGCAAGTCACCACCACAATGGATGAATTAAGTGCCTCTTCTGGTATTTCAGCAGAGCAAGCTAAAGCTGCTGCTGCTGGAGCTAAACAGGTATTGTTTTTGATAGAGGGCGATACAGATAATTCAGCTATGAAGGGGAAGTCTAGCCTGAGAGAAAAAGTTGGGCAACTAGCTCAAGAAATATTACGTTTAAGTGACCAAACCAGTCAAATTGGTACGATTTCAACACTGGTTAGCGATCTGGCTAATCAAACGAATATGCTAGCCCTTAATGCTGCTGTTGAGGCAGTTCGGGCTGGTGAACATGGAAAAGGCTTTAATGTTATAGCCACTGAGATTCGCAAACTGGCAGATCAAAGTAAAACATCAGCACAACGGATTAATGCTTTGGTTCGCGATATTCAGAGCGCTACTAATTCTACAGTAATGGTTACGGAGGAAAGTAAAAAGAACGTTGAAAGTGTTGTAAATGCTGTTCACAAAATTACTTTAAACTCTCAACAGATTTCGCTGAATGCTAACCAGCAAGCTATTGCTATTGGGCAGGTAGTGGCGGCGATGAACAACCTCAACGAAGTGGCAGCACAATATAGGAAAAAATAGCTGTTGGCAGAATTAGGGGTTAAGAGGATATCAGGTTAGCTCGCCAATTAGCCCGTTGAGGTAGGCAAAGGGAAGCGCTAGCACTTGAGGGACCTTTTCCGCGATCGCTTGCGTTCGTCAGATGCGAACTCCTAAATTTGTTGATGATGGTCAACTAGATTTCTTCGAGCCTTTGGATTGCTTGTGGCTCGCTTGGAGCATATAGAATTTGAGCGATCGCTTCTAGATCGGCTTGCAGGCTTTATGCTCAATCGGCAGTCCTTGCAGCAGTTGTTGCTTTCGGCTTGCGTCCCAAAGGTGACATACTCCCTATTGCTGGGGACAATATTAGTAGTCAATCAATACACTTATCCCGATTTAGCTATGCGTGCCAAAACATTTTTTACGCTTTGCTTTATTCTGTTTCTGATCTTTGTCTTTATCGGCGATAAAGTTCTACCCAAACCCCTCAGTACCGCCAGCCTGCAAACCCGCACTACGATGAATAACTTCTTATTGGGCTTGTTTCCCACCAAGAGTAAGACAAAAGACCTTACTCAGGAAAGGGAAAAAAAGCTAGAGCAACAACTAGAGCAAAGCGGCAGCAAGAAGAAGTGATATCAGGTCATTGAAAATGGGGCATTGGGAAGAAGGAAATTGGGGTATGGGTATTAGGAATAGGGAAGAGGAAAGAAATCCATTCTACTCTTCCCTATTACCAATTACCCATTACCAATTCACTAATAACTAAACCTTCTTCAGCCAGCTGAACATGGCGCGTAAATCCTTACCAACTTCCTCAATGGGATGTTCTGCTTCCTGACGGCGCATTGCTGTGAATCCTGGTTTGCCAGATTGGTTTTCTAACACAAATTCACGGGCAAATTGACCTGATTGAATTTCCGTGAGGATTTTACGCATTTCAGCGCGGGTTTGGTCGTTTACGATGCGGGGGCCGCGAGTATAATCTCCATATTCGGCAGTATTGGAGATACTGTCGCGCATTTTGGCCAAGCCTCCCTCAACAACCAAGTCAACAATTAGTTTGACTTCATGGAGACATTCAAAATAGGCTAATTCTGGCTGATAACCAGCGGCGACGAGGGTTTCAAATCCAGCTTTAATTAAGGCACTCAAGCCACCGCACAACACTACTTGTTCGCCGAATAAATCTGTTTCTGTTTCTTCGCGGAAGCTGGTTTCTAGGATACCAGCTCTCGTGCCGCCGATACCTTTAGCGTAGGCCATAGCGCGATCGCGTGCCTGTCCAGACGCATCCTGATAAACGGCAAACAGCGCAGGAACGCCTTCCCCCTGTTCGTAAGTCCGCCGCACCAAATGCCCTGGCCCCTTGGGTGCAACCATCACCACATCTACATTAGCAGGGGGGACTACCTGACCAAAGTGAATGTTGAAGCCGTGAGCAAAAGCTATTACCTTGCCATCGGTCAAATTCGGCTCAATTTCGTTTTTATAGACAGTTTTCTGCACCTCATCTGGCAGCAGTATCATAATGAAGTCAGCCGCCTTAGCTGCGTCAGCCACATTATGCACCTTTAAACCAGCGCCTTCTGCTTTCTGGGCTGACTTACTGCCGGGATACAGCCCGACAATGACGTTAAGGCCACTATCTTTGAGGTTGAGGGCGTGGGCGTGACCTTGAGAACCATAGCCGATGATGGCTACTGTTTTTCCGGCTAATAAATCTAAATTGGCGTCGTTATCGTAATACATCCGAGCCATAAATGCGTCTCCTTCCAGCAAGCGTCGCGATATTCTGCAAACTTTTTATATTACCCCAAAACCCCTGCAAGACTCTAGCTGTTTAAACTCTATTGCTATCTCAAAGCAGTCCAATATCCCAATCCCAGTCCTAAGCCGCAAGTTGCAGCCAAAATTAGGAAGGTGTGGAACTTAGTGAAAGATTGTTTTAGTTTTGCGCCTGCGATCGCGCTTGGTACAACAAAAGCGGCAGCTAGAATCACTTGCGCTATAACATACACTAAAAATCCACCAAATATAAGAAATTTTTGCTCTTTTATAGTTATATTGATTCCCCAATACAAATAAAGTGCAGTAAAGATGATGATGCTGGCAAAAACAGGTGCGATCGCCAAGATTTTTTTATAATTTCCTTCCTGCTGTCGCCAAGGTCGTGTAACTGCTACGCATACGACTCCGCCAAGCTTAGAAAAAACCAAAATAGCAATTACTTTAATAATCTGATTAATACCTAGCCACTCATTTATTATGGAGGAGCCAGTTTGTTGCAAATAATACATGGCTATGCAAGTATCTGCCACAGCTAAAATAAGTATTAGCCACCAAAACGACATCAAAATAAAAGAACTTTTAGGTCTGGCGTTAGTACCGTAAAAAGCCGCTATTAAGCCAACTGGTAGTAGTAAAAAGTTTGGTACAGACGCAAATTTGACTAAAATAAAACTAAATAGTGTATAACTAAAAAATAATAATATTAGCCAAATGTTGGGAAATTGCGTAGGGCGATCGCTTGGTGCTGGCATATGATAAAACTCCTTGGCTAATCTCTATGGATAGATTAAATTTAGCAACCATCCCCCTCCCAATCCTAATCCTGAAATTACAGCCAAAATCAGAAAGGTGTGGAACTTAGTAAAAGATTGCTTTAGCTTTGCCCCAGCCCTTGCAGCTGATACAACAATTGGGGCAACTACAAGCACCTGCACTATGCTGTAGATGAAAGCCAAAGCAGTTGCAGTAACAGCTACCAAAGTTAACTGTCTAATAGCAGTAGAGGAAAACAACGTAGCTTGATAAAGTTCGGGAAAAAGATGCCAATGCCAAGAAGCGGCTGCTGCTGTAGGTATAGCAACTAAAAAAGGAATAACCCAAACTAAAAGCCGTATAGGTTGGGAGGTAAGCTTTGATAATTTAGAATAAATTACCCTAGTTATAGGAAAAAATACAATCATAAAAAACTTAACCACAACTAATATTGCTAAGCCGATAATAACAGGCGCGAGATCGAATAATATAGAACCAGTACTAGGGCGGGGCCAACGTAGAGGCTTGCTGTAATATAAAATAGTTGAAGCAACAAAAACTTCTACTAAAGATTCTAAAAACAACAGCCACCAAATTGTGTAAAAGCTGAAAGACCATTTAGGTTTAGCTAAAATACTGTAAAAGCCTGTGGCTATGGCAATTAAAAAATACCAATAAGGAGCGATAGCTAGTATTTTTCCTACTACCGCATAGCTCGCCCATAGCACTATAAACCAAATCCAAGGTATCCTTCGGAACGGTTTGCGAAATTGCGAATCTCGATCGCTGGTTGATGGCATAGTTTCTTTGTTTTGGACAGCTAGTAGCTGTTTAATTCCCAGATTGTTTTAAATTTAGCCCTACATTAGGTAGGGAACGCAGCTTGTTACATTTCCTCCAGCCAAAGCCTGAAATTAGCCTCTGAGCGATCGCATTTGTTGCCGATTGTGCAACAACAAGCGCATCCCCTTTCCTCTGAGACATACTAGCAATTAACTAAAACTACTGGGGCTATGCGATGAACGGCTCTGATCGTGCAAAATTCAAACCATCTTTATTTTTAACTGCTGTACTGGGAAGCCTAGTTTTGGTAAGTTGTTCCTCTTCTTCTCAGCAAGCTGAACCCGAACAGCAGATGGAGGCAGCACCTCAACTTAATGCAGCGCCAATGGCAAGTCCTGCAATGCGGCCACCTATAGTAGCCGCGATGCGAAGCGCACAACTGGAGGCATCAGATGCAGCAGTTGCTCAAGTGCCTAAACAGCGCCCCCAATTGATTAAAAACGCAGAACTATCTCTTAGTGTCGCGTCGATTGATAAGCTGGTTCCAACAGTATTGCAAATCGTCAAACAAAAACAAGGGGATTTGTTTAGGTTTGAAGATAATAAACCTGAAGATAACACCACGCGACACACCGCATCTATGGAAATCAAGGTTCCTCAACAAGAATTGGAACCTACTCTCGATAAGTTAGCAAAATTAGGAACCGTACAGCGTCGCACTCTAACTGCTGAAGATGTAACCGATCAGATTGTTGATAGCGATGCGCGTCTGCGAAACTTGCGGAAGCAGGAAACAACTTTACTCAAAATTATGGAGCGTTCCGGGTCGGTTAGAGATGTCCTCAGCGTAGCTCAAGAACTCAGCAACGTGCGGCAGAATATCGAGCAGATTGATGCTCAGTTGAAAAGCTTAAAAAATCGAGTGGCTTACTCTACTATTAACCTCACAATGGAAGAAGCGATCGCTCTTGCACCCACTGGGCAGCCTGTTGGCGTACAGGTTCAGGACACTTGGAACCAAGCTAGCGACTCGGTTGGCAAATTCACTGTCAATTTAATTCGTTTGAGCGTTGCGTTACTTGTCTGGAGTCCGTATTTACTACTTTTGGCAGGTGCAGCCTATGGCTTTAATCGTATTAGAAAGCAAAAATTCCGCTCTTTGCCTCCACAATCTCAACCACCCAAGGAACATTAATTGGTAAATTTCCCCATCTACTGTGCCTCTCTGCACTTAGCGATTATCCCAGCGGTGTCCGTCTGGATAAATTGTAGTGCGATCGCACTCAGCCGACGATAAATTAATCTTCTGTGCGCCAAACAAGTTCGCACCCTTTAGATTGGCACGCTCTAGATTAGCTTTATCCAAAATAGCCTTACTCAAATCAACATCGCTCAAATTCGCTTCAGTCAGATTTGCATTATATAAGTTGGCTCCCTGCAAATTAGCACCAGCTAAATTAGCTCCGCGCAAATCAGCATTACGCAGATTCGCTCTAAACAAATTTGCTTTCTCAAGGTTCGCGCTCGACAAGTTAGCCTGGTAAAGTTGGGCATCGCTCAATTCTGCTGACTGAAGTTGGCACGAGCGCAAATTCCCCGCACTAAGATTGGCGTAAGGCAGGTAAGTTTGCCTCAAATTGCCGCCGCTAAAGTTAATTTCCCGCAAATTGGCAGCAAACAAATATGCCTGGGTAATATCAACTGCGCTAAAGTCTCTTTTACCGCTAGCGTATTCAGCTAGTAATTCCTCCGCGCTTAACTTCTGCATTTTGGCCTACGTTTCTGGAAGCTTCCACTGCCGCTAGTCTGACTTGAGTATTTATGCTTACCTACTTTTAAAATGTAAGGCTTTGTAGCGTCAGGCACACTTGCTATAATCCTTTTTTAAGATTTGTAACTATAAGGGTGGGTTTTCTGGAGAGATTATCGATTTTCTCACACGGATATCTGCGATCGCCCGCCCCTATAGGACAGGTAATGTCAAAATCGATATCGAAGCTAGTGCCTATTGAGACTTATATGCCAGAACTGCAATTATCGATTGCCCAGCACTACCACGAACGGACGAAATATGACCCCCAAACTATAGTGGCTAAAAGTCAGGGTTTGGACTTCAGCCGTCAGCCAGTGCCTTTCAAGGAATACAAAGTAGGGGCTACCTTTGACATGAAGCCCTACATGAGAGAGAACCCAGAAGCGGTTGCCTACGAACAGGAGGAATTTTGGTGGCGGCGGCTATCACGGCTGCTGTCGTGCAGCTATGGGCTGACAGCACGGGTGCCGACGATGGGAATGCCGATGTATCTTAGAACAGCACCTTCTGCGGGTGGACTATATCCGGCTGAGGTATATTTGATTTCGCGCGGTACGCCGTTATTGCCTTCGGGCTTGTATAACTATCAGCCTCATACTCATACCCTAATTCATTTTTGGGATAGCGACCTTTGGGCAACTTTGCAAGCCGCCTGTTTTGGTCATTTAGCTTTAGAAAATACATCTTTGGCGCTACTGACAACAGCTATTTTTTATCGATCTGCTTGGCGTTATCAAGATCGCGCTTATCGGCGGATTTTTCTAGATACGGGGCATTTGCTGGGCAATATTGAATTAGCCTGTGCAATGAGCAAATATCGCCCTCATTTAATTGGTGGCTTTGTGGATGAGGCGGTTAACCAAATGCTTTTTGTCGATCCAGAGCAGGAAGGCACCATTAGTGTAATTCCCCTAGAAGATTTGTTAGATAGTAATCTCAACAAATCGGTGGGTACAACTGCTTTGCCCTCGGCGACACAGACAGATTATCCCCGCATCCCCGATGGTGAACTGCTGAATTACTTCCACAAAGCAACGCAGATTCACACATCCAATCAGCCGCCAGCTGCGGGAGTGTTGGAGGGAGAAACATCTCTTGATGATAAATACAATTTTCCTTTCTGTTTAAAGGTTTCGACTGCTACTGCACCAATTCTTTGGGGAGAAATTCTTACAGGAGCTTCTGAAAAACCTTTAGAAGCCTTAGAAGGCACAATTCTCCAGCGACGATCCACGAGGGCTTACACTGGTGCAAATCTAACATTCGATGAACTCAAGGCTTTGCTTGATTTCACATATCAACCCCAGCATTATACCCACCAAGGTTTGGATGGTTCGCCAGATTATTTTGACCTAAGTTTAATTGAAACTTTTATCGCCGTATCGGGGGTAGATGGGCTGGAGGAGGGGTGCTACTATTACGCACCGAAAGCTCAAGAGTTGCGACAAATTCGGTTTAAGAACTTCCGACAGGAGTTGCATTATTTGTGTTTGGGACAAGAATTGGGGCGAGATGCGGCGGCGGTGCTGTTCCATACGGCTGATTTGAAGACTGCGGTGACGAAGTATGGCGATCGCGCTTACCGCTATCTTCACATGGATGCGGGTCATCTGGGGCAAAGGCTTAATTTAGCTGCTATTGGCTTGGGGTTGGGTGTTAGCGGTATTGGTGGCTTTTTTGACGATCAAGTAAATGAGGTTTTGGGCATTCCTGCTGATGAGGCGGTTCTTTATATTACGACGCTGGGGCGCCCTCGATGAGTTTTGAGTTTTGAATTTTGAATTAGAAGCACAAATTTAACTCAAGATTCATAACTCACCACTTAAATAAAGTTATTTAGTTTGAGCCTATTCGGGATGCGGGTAGTTGGGAAAACACCATTTTACAAAGAAAAGATTTATCTAAACGATCTTAGTTATACCAATTTACTAAAAGCTTGCTACGCATCCTGTTTTTGTAGAGACTAGCGATCGCTGTCTCTATAAGTTAAGTTGTAGCCGAATTAAAAAAAGCAGTATTAACCTTTGACTAAAAATAGTTAGTCGAGAATGGTTGAGCCGCAATTTCAGGGTAAAAATATGATATGGAATTCTGACAAAATCGAAGATAAAATTGGCTTTAGCTTTAGGGATAAAAATCTGTTACGTTTAGCTCTAAGCCATCGTTCTTATGCTAAACAATCTGATAACCCAAACCAGCATAATGAGCGGTTGGAATTTCTGGGCGACGCTATTATTGATGTGGTTGTTGCTGATTATCTTTATGAGAATTGTCGTTATTTGGAGGTAGCGAAAGTTTTACGCTTGCGAGATAAAGTTGTAGGCGATCGCATGCTTGTTACTTTTGCTCATCAGCTCGATCTAAAAGAGTTTATGTTGCTGGGACGCTCAGAAGAATCTAACGATTTCCGCAATGCGTCTAAGAATGTTCTGGGTGACGCATTCGAGGCGCTAGCCGGAGCGATTTATCTGGATGGGGGTTTTGAACGGGCGCGTAATTGGTTGGTTAAAAAATTCATTAATCCGCTACTGGCACGCGATCTGAAGAATTTTAAGGCTCGCCCGTCACCAAGTATGCATCTGCAATTTTTAGGCGATATTATTCTTAAGGCTGTTGTTAGCGATTTCGTTTATTCTCAGCTACCCGCTGCGGATGAAGGTAAGCTTTCAAAGGTAAGGGAGCAGTTTGTATCTTCTCCTAGTTTGGCTGAATTTCAGTCGGAAATTACACCCGAAGATTTGAATTTGGTTGGGTGGGATAGTGATAAGCTGTCCGGCTTATCTTTTAAGGCGTTTTTGGCTGAAATTTACCTAGCGCTGGAGTTTGAAGAAACTTGTAATTGGTGGCGCGATCGCTTACCGACGCCGACGCGCGATCGCAGTTTGAGAAATTTATAAATCAGGTTGTGGGGATGGCTATTTTGGGTTAAGCGTGGTGGCGATCGCAAGTTTGGTTGTGGAACTTATAAGCCCTGGTTTTCAACACGCTTCGTTTCCTCAATACCAATCCAAAATCCTCTAAGTTTCTGGCGGCAAATCCACGCTGTAGATAATTTTACCTTCTAGGTTGTGCAAGGCTACTGTCATTAATTGAGTTGAACTATCAATTTTAACAGTGCCAAAGTACTGCATACCTGCTGAAGGAGGCTGGTTGCTTTTCATTCCTGGCGTTGCAGTTTGAAACTTCACTTGTGGCCCAAAGGTATTATCGAGTGAATTCGGCCCATAATTTCCAGCATGGAGCGGCCCTGCGACAAATTCCCAGAAAGGTTTAAAATCGGTAAACTGTGCTTTGCCAGGATCGTAAAAGTGGGCGGCGGAGTAATGCACGTCAGCGGTCAGCCAGACAAGGTTGCGGATGTTGTTTTGTTTGATAAAGCGCAACAAATCGGCAATTTCGAGTTCTCGTCCCAAGGCTGGCCCATCTCCATTGGAAGCATTTTCATAGGCGGTTTTTCCATCCCGAATCACCAGTCCAAGCGGCATATCGCTGGCAATTATTTTCCAAGTTGCCTTAGAAGCGAGTAACTTATTTTTTAGCCACCGCACTTGCATACTGCCCAAAAAAGCTGTTTCTTCGCTTGCCACTGTCTGGCGATTGGCGGTGTTTGGCCCCCGGTAGCTGCGCTCGTCGAGCATAAAAACTTCCAAGCTAGGGCCATATTGATAGGAGCGGTAAATCCGTTCTGGATCGTTGGCATCAAAGCGAATTGGGGTGTACTCAAGGAATGCTCTTTTCGCTCTGGCCGCAAGAAGATCGCAGCTTTTGACTATTTTGTAGTTGGGATCGTCATCGGAGAGCATCTGACCGGGCGACCAGTTGTTCCTCGTCTCGTGGTCGTCCCACTGTACTAACTGCGGTACTTGGGCGTTGAAGCGCCGCACGTTTTCGTCTAGCAGGTTATAGGTGTAGTTACCCCGAAATTCGGCTAATGTTTCGGCTACTTTTGATTTTTCTGGTGTGGTGATGTTTTTCCAAATGCTGCCATCGTCCAGTTTGACTTCAGCTTTGATGGGGTTATCGGCGTAAATATAATCGCCGGAGTGGATGAAGAAGTCTGGATTTAGCCGTCGCATTGCTTCGTATATTTTCATACCGCCCCATTCTGGATTGATCCCCCACCCTTGTCCGGCTGTGTCTCCTGACCAAGCAAAGAATATATCTCGGCTGCGTTCTGGTGCGGTGCGGAAGGTACCGAGGTAGGGGGCGCTGTAAGTGTTTGTATAAGCGAGATCCTGAAAGATAACGCGGTAATATATTTGCTGTCCTGGGGGCAGATCGGAAAGGTAAATCCGTGCTGTAAAGTCGCTGTTTTCCAGGGCTGCTGGGCCAACTACACGCTGTATGTCGCGGAAAGCTTCGCTTGTGGAATATTCTACGATCGCGCGTGCGGGGCGATCGCTACGACTCCAAATTACTGCACCCGTATTTGTGATATCGCCGCTGGCAACTCCATAGGGTATTGCTGGACGCATCTTGTCTGATGTGACAATACCTGGAGTTACAGCTTTTGCTAGTAATGATTTGGACGCTATTTCTGTGGCAATGAGTCCGCCCCCAGTCAAGGCAGATCCCAGCAAAAACTGACGACGGTTAACGCGCTGTGAAAATTTTCGTTGCATAAGTTTAAAAACACTAGGTTTCACCGCAGCCTAGATCTTAAATTGATTAAGGGGATGTTTTGGGCAAGTTTGTTTCTGCACCAATATAGCTTTCTCGACAGCGATGGTGTCAATAGATAAAAATTAATAAAAATATAGGCAGAGTTGACAATAGATTGCGCCAAAACCAGGTAGCTAACAAATTAGGTTTATGTCAACTGGGATTTTGCGGATATTTTTGATATGGTGATAAGAAACCGCTCGGATGTGGGTAAGCTCCATTTAACGTAGAGCAATTCCCATCGGGATAAACTATCCTTTGCCCTTAACATTTAAACCCAGTAATTAGGTAGGGAGTTATGACTACGGTTCTGGTTGTGGAAGACAGTCAAACGCAGAGGGAGATGATCTCAAACCTCCTGCGTGGCAGTGGGCTAATTGTTAGTGTGGCTTGTGATGGTGTGGAAGCCCTAGAGCAAATTGAGGGTAATTGTCCCGATTTAGTGGTTCTGGACATCATTATGCCCAGGATGAACGGTTACGAAGTCTGCCGCAAGCTCCGCTCTGACTCCAAAACCCAGAAGGTAGCCGTAGTTATGTGTTCGGCGAAGAAAGAGGAATTCGATCGCTACTGGGGTATTAAACAAGGTGCAGATGCGTATATTGCTAAACCCTTTGAGCCTCACGAGCTAATCGGAACCGTTAAGCAATTGCTGCGGGGGTAGCCGTCTGTGAACTATTTTTCGTTTTCACTATATCTAAGTTTATAAAATCTTGCCCGCACGCGGTTATATATAATCTCGTCGAGGCAAATCCATCCCCATTCTTCTCTTAAGTGAGGACGCTTGTTAGGTGTAAATATCGCCATAGAGTGTGTAATTAGGCTCAGTTGGTAGAGGAGTATGGGGAGACGTGACTCGGCTACTAAATGCATAGCAAAGCTACAAATGATTAAACTATAATTCCTGCCGCAGAGTTGTCCTGCTGCAATGTCCTCGAAGGTGTAGGCTTCAGCTTGCTTTCCCGTCCGTTTCAAATATGCGTTGTAGGTGTATGGATCTATGCCATCAATGTTGACGCATCCCAACTTTTGCAAGGCTATTGTGATTTCGCCGCTTCCACACGCTAAATCTAATACTTTGTCTAAATTTAGTTTCCAATTTTCGACAGCTAGTTGCAAAATTTGCCCAATTTCCTGTTCGTGTGGGTTGCTATATTCGTCCCCAAATTTTTCATAAAAACCTTGGACGCTATGTTCTTCGTATCCTTTTCTTATGGAGCGATCGCTAGCCCATAACTCTGATTTTGTTGGTGTAAGTCTGCTATTAGGTATACGCTGATGTACCGATATTTTTTTCATTTGACGGGATCTATATTAGTTTTTAATGCATTAATGATGTCTATCTAGTGTATTATTTAAATAATAGGAATATTTTGACTTGTTGATGAACGCCAATATTTTCCTTATTAGATTAGTTTAATAGTATATTTATTTATGCAAATAAGTATACCAAAAAAAGCCGCGCCGCAACAGCTATTTACCAATGCAAAATTGACTAAAAATTCGGTCGAGTACTGACTCTGTAAGTTCTTCCCCGGTGATTTCTCCTAGTGCTTGAATTGCACCGCGCAAGTCAATTGTCCAGAAGTCGAGGGGGAGTTGATTGGTAATTGTAGCGATGACTTGATCGAGAGAACCTTTAGCGCGGGTTAAGGCGGCTGCTTGTCGCTGATTAATTGCTAAATCGAGATCGGCTGCGGTGAGTTTTCCAGCGCGGGCGGTATCTAGAATAGCTTGTTCTAAGGCATCGATGCCTTGATTTATGGCTGCGGCTGTGCGTACAACGCTGTTAATATTATCGGGTAGCGACAATTGATGAATTTCCCCCACAAGATCGATTTTGTTGATGACGAGGATCAGCGGGCGATGCTGCACTTGTTCGTAGATTTCGCGATCGCCTGATGTCCAACCAGCTTCGGCGTCGATAGTTAATAGAACTAGATCTGCGGCTTGGGCGGCACTGCGCGATCGCTCTACTCCTATTTTCTCTACTCTGTCTTCTGTTTCGCGAATTCCGGCGGTATCGAGAACGAGTATGGGAATTCCGCCTACAACTAGCTGCGATTCTACTACGTCGCGGGTGGTTCCGGGCAAGTCGGTAACGATCGCGCGATCGCTCTTACTCCACGCATTTAATAAGCTGGATTTGCCCACATTCGGGCGCCCGACGATTGCAACTTTTAACCCAGTTCTTAATAGTTCTCCTTGAGCAGATGTTGACAGTATTTTTGTTGTTTCTGCCAATACATCCTCAATTTGAGCTATTATAAATTTTTCATTTAAGGGGGGCAAATCTTCTTCAAAATCAATTCTCGCTTCGATTTCTGCGAGAATATTTAAACAGCTAGCGCGTAGCTGACGAATAGGTTGCGCTAACTTACCTTGCAATCCTGCTAAAGCAGCTTGTGCGGCGGCGGGAGATTTTGCACCCACCAAGTCAGAAATACTCTCAGCTTGGGTTAAATCGAGACGCCCGTTGAGGAAAGCGCGGAGGGTAAATTCGCCGGGTTGAGCTAGTCTAGCGCCGGATTCGAGGCAAAGCTGCAATACTTGTTGCACCGCCATGATACCGCCGTGACAGTGGAATTCTACAACATCTTCGCGGGTATAAGAGCGTGGGGCTTGCATGATTAGCAAGAGGGCTTCATCAACAAGTTGTTGAGTTTGGGGATGGCGGATGTAGCCGTAAAGAATGCGGTGACTTTCCCATTTTTGATGCCCTGGAGAGTGGAAGAGAGTACGAGCGATCGCTATTGCTTCTAATCCGGATAATCGCACAATGCCAACGCTACCTTGTTGCGGCACAATAGCGGTAGCGATCGCGGCTATAGTTCCTCCCTGTACGAACATTTTAGACATCTTTGGATTTTATATTTTGGATTAGTTTGCCCACCAATTAGCTAGCATTTTGCTACAGTATCAGTTGATCGAGTGGAGCTTACAATGGGTGATTCCTTTCTGGCGCGTGTAATTTCTCCCCAAGTAGAGTCAGCATATCAGAAAGTCGTTAAGCCTTACGAGGGATTGCTCGGGGTTGTGGTTGGGCTGGCTGCAATTGACGCTGCCATACACTTAATTACTGTAGATCGACGTTCTAATATTATAGAAATTCCAGTTAGTTTAGGGCTGGCGATCGCGGCTAGCTGGCTAGGCTCCCGTTGGTTCAAACAAATTTTTGATATCTATATTTTAGATGCTGCGATCAACAGCGGACGCAAACTCAACAGCGAATTTCTGATTCTCGCTAAATTGCTGGCAAATTTACTCATTGTTGTCCTCGCGATCGTTATCTTCGCGGAAACTCATAAAATTAACATTTTTGGATTAGTAGCCAGCTTAGGAATTGGGGGTTTAGCAGTAGCCTTTGCGGCTCAAAAAACCTTAGAACAATTATTAGGCGGAATTGTTATTTATCTAGATCGTCCCTTTGTGGTCGATGACTATATCGGCTTGCCAGACGGAACCTTTGGCAGAGTCGAGTCAATCGGCTTGCGTTCTACCAAAATTCGTACTTCTGGTAAAGGAACGCTGGTAATAGTACCCAATAGTTCCCTTACCCAAGTGAACATTGAGAATTTTACCGGAGCGGGAAAAGTAATGGCTCTAATTTATTTAAATTTTTACCAGAAAATCCAGGACGAAGAACGCGCTTTAATTCGTCAAGTCATACTCGACAGTACGGAGGACATTTTTGGCATAGACTCCCGCAATACAGATGTTACGTTTAGAGATTTTACCAATAGTTTAGGAAGTAAAACCCAAGCCCAAGTTACCTTTTTTATACTGAGTTCTAGCGAAGTCTCGATGGAATTGCGCCGTCAACTCCTAAATCTCGCCAGTGAGAATATTAAAGATAAGCTGAAGGAGTATGGTATTGCCTTCAATATTGAAGAACCAACTATTTATGTGGATTCCCCCATTACTATCTAGTATACAAATTGCGGATATTCCTAAACCAGCCATATTTATACTATTTGTAATGCTGTCTGTTCTGCTTGGTAGATATACTCCAAGTGTGGCTAGATTAGTTATCCTCCGCTTGGCAAAAGAGCAGGTGACAAGTATTTATGAAAACCTGATTGAGCCAATAAAAAATCTGTTTAGAGTCGCGGGGACGTTAATCCTCATATCTCTTTGTTTAACGTGGCTTGAAGAATACGAATTTTTATATAAACTAATCAAGCCTTTTATAGATTTAGCTGTAGTTATTAGCGTATCTTGGCTAGTTTCGCGATTATTTAGACTATTTTTACGCGAGTATGGAGTCGATCTATTAGGGAAGTTTGGGCGGGAATTTAACGAACTGATCCTTGTATTCGAGACTCTGGCTAATATTGTAATCGGGTTTATCGCGATTTTGGCTTTTGCCCAGAGCCAGCAATTTAATTTGATTGGATTGATGACAAGTTTGGGAATTGGCGGTTTAGCTGTGGCGTTTGCTGCTCAAAAGACTTTAGAACAGCTTTTGGGTACGATCGTATTGTATTTAGATCGCCCTTTTGTTCCTGGAGATTATATCCGTCTGCCTTCAATTGGTAACGTGCCTGGAGGTTTATTTGGGCGCGTTGAGTCTATTGGGTTGCGCTCTACTAAGATCCGCACTGCGGCTAAAAGTACGTTGTATATTGTGCCTAATTCCACGTTGGCGAATATGGAAATTGAGAACGTGACGATGGGTAAGAAGGTGATGGTGTTGCTGTATTTGGATTTTAGTAAGCTGTTGGAAGAACGCGATCGCGCTTTGGTTGAGCAAGTCATCAATGAAAGTACAGAGTCACTTTTTGGTATAGATCCAGGCAGTACAAATATAAAGCTAACTAGCAATTTAGATAAGCAAACAACGAGAGCCAGAGTAACGTTTTTTATATTGGGTTCTAGCGAAAATTCTATTCAACTCCGAAAGCATTTGTTGGAATTAGCTAATGAAAAAATTTCTAAGCAGTTAATGGATTATGGAATAGAATTTATCATGCAGGAACCCACCATCTATGTTGAATCACCCGTCACTCTTTAATGTAGTAAAGTGAGCAAATTGCCCTTTTTGCTACTAAAGAAGCAGGTGGAGGTTAGGTTTTTTATCGATTTATTTAGCGGTGACTGTTGGTTCGCGCACGGCAATTTCAATCAAATCCTCAATCTTTTTGATATTAGGATCTCCAGCTAAATAACCAATGCCCCGATGTAAGTGTAGCCGAAATTGTAAGGCAAGAGTTTCGCGATCGGTACCGAAGCCATCATTGTGACAGCGTTGCTTCAAAGCTAATAGCAAAATATCCGATATATCTCCACCAAAAACGCGCCAACTCATCTCTACATTACTATCAGCAGGGATGGGCACTGGCGAGGGTGTAGTTGGTTCTGCCAGCGAACGACAAAACGCCCAGCGACATAAAATATTCCACTGCTCAATTTTGGTGATGCGCTTGAGCTTTGTTAGCTGCTCTTTGGCAGTTTGCGAGAGTTTAATGCGATCGATTGGTGATTCCATACACAAAGAAGTAAAGATATTGTATTACCAGAAGTATCCGGGCTGTACTGTTGTCTGGCGATCGCTAGTGTCATACTTGAGCAGATATTCCCGCGCGATCGCTTCATTATCCCGCAATTTATCCACTTCCTTTTTCCCTATTTCGGTATCTGTAGAAAGTAATATTACCTGATGGCTGGCAGAGGGAAAATATCGTTCTACTAAGTTAGCCCGGTGTGACGAATCCAAACGCCCTAATGGTGTATCGATGGCTATGGGCAATTTGCGCCCAGATACGCGGGCTAATCCCCAGAGAAACGCGATCGCTAGCAGTTGTTTCTCTCCAGCAGATAATCTGTGTTTCGGAACTGGTTTCCCTTCATTATCGTAGAGCGAAAGGCTGAATGTTTTGGCATCAATTATCACCCGATGGACTAAATCGGATTTGTGCAGGAGATATAAGAAAAATTCTGTGACGACTGACTCTAGTTGGTTGAGTTTGCGGAGTGTCAATCGCTCTCGGAATAGCTTAATTGTCGCTTGAACTTTTGCCGTCGCGGCGATAATATGCTCGTCATTTTGGCGGGCGATATTGCGATCGCTAAACTGTTCTAATTCTTTTTTAGCGTTAGCGATCGCATTAGCTAATCCATCACATTTACGCTTCGCTGTGTCGTAGGCAGTTTGAGCGTAGGCTAAGTCCAACCGCGACTGGTTAAGCGATTCTTCTAATTTCTCATAAACTTCGGGTGACGGTGCCGCCGCTAGTTGTCTCTCCGTAGAGATAATATCTTCTTCTAAGTTTTTTAAATTTGCCAGTTTTTCTTGTGCAGCTCGTTTCTGAGATGACAGTTGTTGGTTCAGGATAATAGACAGTTGATTCAAGCTTTCTACATCAGCCAATAACCAAGATTCATGGGAAGAAGCTTCTTGCTCTAGCTGTTGATTTTCCTCTTCTAGAAAGGATTCAATTTTGGCAATTTGTTCAGAGTGAATATCGAGATGAGCGATGCAATTTAGGAGACGTTTATCTCGATCTACCAATAAATCTCGCGCAATTTTTGCTTGTTGACAACGAGCCTCATTTTGTCCTTGGGTGAGAGTTTCACTTAACAGCGGTTCGATTAAAGTTAGGGGTAAAGCACTGGCACCTATTTCGCTAATCGACTGGCGTTGTGCTGCGGTATCTGCATTTAGCTGCCAAAGTTTTTTTTCTAGTTGGCTGCGTTCCGCTGCAATTTTGCCACCTTCTGACAGGAACTTTTCCTGCGCTTGATGGTGCTGTTCATGAGCAAATTTTAATTTACTACCTGAGTTTTCTAGCTGCTCTCTGGCGAGATTGCTTTCCTCTTGTAGCTGCTTTTGCTTTTGTTCAAGCGCTTCTATACTAAGGAGTTCTTTAGCATCAGCGATCGCTTTTCGTTTGCGGTTGACTAAAATATCCAAATCATAAGATAGACGTTCTGCTAATTCCAACCCTAAAAGCGATTCAATAGCGTTGACTACGACGGCTGGCGGTACATCCTGTTCTGCTAATTCTTTAACCTGTTCCCCATCAAATAGGAACAAGTTAGAAATTCCCAAAGGTAGCATATTTTCGATATGTTCATCCCATGTTTTAGTCAAGACGTCATTCGGCCAATTATCCACCATAACGCCTAAAAGATCTTTGCCGTCTTTAGGGTATTTATTCCAATACCGGACAATACGAAATTCTACAGCCACATCGTTGAGTATATTTTCAAAAGCCAGCTCGATGCGTGTATCCTCAGTTGGTGGGGTGTGTTTGTTAATCGATTGAATGAGGAACTCTCCATAACCTAAATTGCCCCTAGTAGAACACTGGGCGCGATGTCCGTAAAGTGCTAGGCGTATGGCATCTATTAAAGTAGTTTTGCCGCCACCATTCATCCCGCCAAATAGAATAATCGGTCGCGGATTATCATCAATTTGAGGAGTAAGATTGATTACTTGATGCCCGCGATAGGGGCCAAAATTTTGCAGTACAAGTTCGCGAAAAATCATGTTAATTTTTTATATCACTTCACAGATGCCCTGGCGAATCTAATTTGCGGCTGAACAAATGAAGTCCGCCTGCGCGGACTTCATTTTAAACCTACGAGGCGGGTTTTGTCTGTATAGCCGCGATTTTTAATCGTCTGGTGATGTATCCTCTGAATTTTTAGCTTGGAATTTGTAGTTTGCCCAAGTTAGTTGTTTAACTGCTGCAACGTCGCCAACACCCGCTGCATTTTTTAAGTCGCGTTTGTAATGGGCGTTAGCGATCGCTTCTTGCTTGGTGCGAGAACTTGTCTCAAAGCACTTCTCCAAAGCATCATAAATGCCATTTCGCCGCGCCCTTGTCCGATATTGGCGTTCTGTATCTAAAAGTTTCGCCATCAATTCTAGATGCATGGCATCATCGTTGCAGATTTCTTCTAGTACAGTCCATTCATCCCAGCCTAGTAGACTGTCGCCAGCACCAGGGCGCGGATCTCGGAAAACATTACCAGTTACTTCCCTATAAATGCGAGGCAGACTATCATCAAACTCGTGTTTGTCTTCTAGCCAAATGCGACGAATTTCACTAAGTTCTGCTGTGGTAATTAGGCTAATATCGCGCACATATTCTGGCCCATTTCGCTGGATTTCTGTTTGAGCTTCCAAAACTTTTTTAAGCCAAGTTTCCCGCCATTCTTTAGTATAAGGGCCAGGAATTGGTTCAACTTTGGTTTCACCATTGACATTGCGGTTAAAAAGTTGGACACTACCCCATATACGGCGGAAGTCTCTCTTGTCACGATCGTCCTCAACATCTAATTCATTGCGGATATCGAGTAGAGGCTGCATCCATTCTTTCTCCTCGTCATTCTGGATCATCGCCTCCATAGATTTATCCTGGTTCACCAATGTGCAAACCCAGCACCCAAAGCGAGAATCGCCACAGCTAGGGGTAGAGGTATCGACAACTAATGGGCATTCATTATCTGCCGTCGCACCCCGATACATGGCAAATAAGTCTTTGTTATTTTGTCCCCAAGGGTTCTGCCACTGCATTAAATAAATCCATACTTCATCATTACGCCAATCTTCGATAGGAGTGTATATGAGCGAGTTGGGCAAGCTGGAATTAGGGCTAAGGCGCTCGCGCACCCTACCGATTCTATGCTTTTCCATGGTGGCAGCCCGTTTGCTGCTTTCAGCCTTGCGAGTACCTAGCACAAGAATTGTTTCACCACTAGCTCGAACCATCTCGCGGATGAAGCGATTAGCTGGATTAATCTTTAAGCGCTGCGTACACCAACGAAACTGGTTCCGAGGTGCTGGGTAGCCCTTACCTATAAGGTTTACCCAGAAGGTATCTTGAATTTCTGGATAAAGCAGATGGGGTTCAATCGGCATTTCTTGCTCTTGAGCAGCAGTCTTCATCCGCTCTAATGACTTGCGTACCCATGCCGAAACTATGGGGTTTTCTACTAGCGTGTCTGTTGTAATTACATGGATGGTTTTGGTTCTTTTTTCTGGTGGAAGGGCGGCGATCGCATCCCATATTAGCTGCAATACTGTGCCACTGTCTTTCCCTCCACTCCAGCCGATTAGCCAGGGTATATCATCTAGACAGTATAATTCTTGGATTTCTTTTGTTAGTGTTTGTATATCTTCCACTAGCTCGTTAACGCTACGCTGACTCCGATTTTTATCGTTTGCCGCTTGTTCTGTTGTCATGACTAATTCCCAAATATACAATATTAGCTTATAATATTTGATTGACTTTATAACTGTCTTCAGTTTATTTATACGGGTAAACTTTGTATGGATGAAACTAATAAGTCGAGATATCCGCTGGATGGCTTGCTCGATCCGTACTTCTCGAAATATTACCGTAAAGCTGGGTGCTATCCAGGGCTGATTTTTCAGCAGGGGATGCGGACTATGCTGCAAATAAATATACCTGCTAGAGAATTGATCACCTTTTTGCAAGCCACTCCATCGACTGCCAACGATCCCAATTCCGGCAAAAATCGTCCTATTCACAAGCCTCATGTGGAGCAAATTAAAAAATATGTTCTTGAACGTGCTAGAGCAGGAAAGCCCTGGATTTTAGGCACAATTACAGCCAATGTAGATCCTAAACTTATTGAAGTTATCGATTTGGGTAGAGGTATTTGCTTAGTTGTTATTCCCAATGACGTGTCACTAGATATTACTGATGGGCAGCATCGTCATAGTGCCATCGATGATTTGGCAAGAGGAAGTGAAAAGCACTTAATTCTTGATGCTGAATTTCCTATTACTCTAGTTTTAGATGGGAATGAGCGACAGTGCAAAACAGATTTTCGCGATATGGCTCAAACCGAACCTTTACCTAAATCTTTGTTAGTGTCTTTTGGGGTTGTGGGTTGTGATTGGATTACTCAAGAGTTAATCGAGCGAGTGCCAATGTTTCCGGGAAAAACTCACAAAATAAAAGCTTCTCCTGGCGCTGATTTCATTTACACAAGCAAATATGTAGCAAAAGCTGTAAGTTGTGCTTTCACAAACGAGCCAAGTGCTGAACTTTTAGAGTACGACATTGAGTCATCAGTGGGGGCATTGACTGAGTGCTTTAATCAATTTTTCTCAGAATGCAGCCATACAAAGTACATTTTTGAGAAAGAGGCTAAGGAGTTAAAGCCGGATGAGATTAGTGCTTTTAAAGATAACTGTGTACTTGGCTTGAGCGTTGGGCTAGAAATTTTGGGTAAGTTGTTGTACTGGGCTTACGACAAAGACAAGAATTATTTTGATACTGAGAAAGTCTCAAAAATTGCTCAACTTGATTGGACACGAGAAAGCGCTCTCTGGCGTAATAATATTGTTAGAGTTGATCCTAACCCTAGAAATCCAGCCAATCCCTACAAAATATCTGCTGTGGCAAGTGCTGTAAGAACAGCAGTTAATGCAGCTAGAGATGAACTGGCATTTATGTAGAGCGTTACTTTTGATTCTAAGTAAATTTAAGACAGGAATTTGCTTAGATCAAACTCATCTTCTTGCAGCTCTTGCTTTTCTCGCTCCAAACTTAGAAGCAAGAGCATTCTCTCTGAATAATCTGCTGCCCCGATCAACTCTTCTCGCAAAATTTCCAGCCCCCCGTTAGCATACTCCTCAAAAATTTTGATACGCTCCTCTTCACTATTTTCGTCATACTGTAAAATTTGAGTATCTTTGGTATTTATAACTGCTAACAAATTAATTATGTAATCGTATCTCTTTGCAGCAAATATATCTTGTCTAATTGGATCTATACTTTTCGCTACTTGCGTTAGAGAAATACGCTTGTTATGCTTCGCTCCTAATGCAGCAGCAAACACCAGCACATCAGCATAAGTCTGGAAAGGCCCAGTTGTGTCAGATGAAACTATTAAAGCTTTTACCAATTCAGCCTTATCTTTAGCAACCTTAATCCTGCTATTGTCAGCCATTATTTTAATATCTAATTTATTCAACTACTGTATAAATTTTTTCAGCTCTCGCGAGCGCTCTTACAATCCAAAAATTTACAGTTTAGGTACATTATACTTAAACTGTAAATATATGGCTATATAAACCATAGCTCAATAAGCTTTTAAAGGAAAAGCGATCGCCGAGCTTTGCAATTAATTATTATTGATATCTGGCTAGGATGATTTTGCTGTTTTCACAGTTAAAACCTGTGGGGGAGTAGAGTCAGGAGGATAAAGAAAATCGACCTGTACAACCCTGCGATCGCCGGGGGGCATATTAAGCGTAACTAATGGCGATCCTGGTTGTCCGCGTCGCTGTACGAAATGCACCATTGATGTTTGCTCTTGTCCCTTATCATCTTGATAACGCACCCTCACAGTACCTCGAAAAAATACCTGTTTATCGCGCGGATTTAAGAACAAAAGTCTATCAGTTCCCCCCTTATCTTTTAAGGGTGTTTGTATCGACAAAGTAACTGTTTGCTGCTGATTGGTATCGTTCTTTAGTGGTAAAGTTAGATTGTACTCCACACCATAGTTACTATGGGCGAAATAAGCAGTATCGGCATACCGCTTTAGCATCTTAGCACTTTGAATTTGACCCGTACCAAGCGTAATTAAATGCACCGTACCTATAGGATAGGAAAATGCGCTTTCCGGCTGGGGAATAGTTAGATTATCCGCATTAGAATTATCTGTAACTAACGCTTTCCACTGCGCCCCTTCAGAGACACCAGCCACGCGGCCAAAAATCGTCGGTTCTGTGGGAGGCTCGAGAGGAGTCGGAGTTTCACCGCGAGGTTTTGCTAAACCACCCGCATCTAGCAATCTTTGCCATTCATTTAAGTTGGGTTCCCTGTAAGTACCATTGCTATTTTGGGGTGCTTTCATCGCCAAATTAGCAACATAAACCGCTCCATCGCTTGACAAGCGCATCATCGTGGAACGACCGTTAGAAGCAGGGGCGCTAGCAATAGGAATCGGCTGATTCATTAACATCTGGCTTTGCTTTGGTGGAATCACCAGTTGAGCCGGAAATTTTTCTTGCCTGACTCCCCGCATGATATTATTCATAGTGCGATCGCCAGGGCCAGAATAAACTGTACCTCTGGAATTTTCCACCATATCCGGCAATGAAATAAACGGCGCTTCCGGAGTACCAAGATAACTGGCAGCCTGCAATACTTGGACTGT
Organism: Microcoleus sp. FACHB-831; assembly: GCF_014695585.1. NCBI lineage: Bacteria > Bacillati > Cyanobacteriota > Cyanophyceae > Oscillatoriales > Microcoleaceae > Microcoleus > Microcoleus sp. FACHB-831. The sequence goes on from NZ_JACJON010000010.1 coordinate 24,544, forward strand.
AACGGGTTTATCATTGGGATTGTGTACGATAATTCCCTGATAAAGCGGGCGCGTTTGCGATGCATTTTCTGCTCTAGCAATGTGGTGAGAAAATAGATCGAATCGTCCCTGGAAGGGGAAGTTTAAATGCGCTTCCGGTACTTGTTTACCTGTTGGCGGGAAGGTAGAAAGTAAAATTCCTTCGCTTTGTATTAATTCTGGATTATTACTATTAAATGTAGGAATTGTATCGAGTTTTCCAGGCAGACGGCGCACTTGTTGGGGGTGTACTTCCACTCCAGCAATGTACTGCGGCGGTACGGCATAAATGTTTAAGGCGCGACACATTAATGTTGCCACTTCGCCTCTAGTAGCGGTTCGATTTGGATTGAGTTGTTTGATGTTGGGATAGTTGACAACCATGCTAGCAATTGATGCCGCCGCGATCGCATTCTTTGCATAGCCAGGAATCTGCGCTGCATCGTTAAAATATTGCCCCAAAACCGCTGTAGGATTTTCCGGTATGCTGTAATTCATCGCACCAGCTAGGACGCCTATAGCTTGCGATCGCGGTATTGGCTGGCTTGGTTGGAAAAGCCCGCCTGGATAGCCTGAAAAAAATCCCCGTCTGTATGCGTCTTGAGTCGCCTTGTAAGCCCAGTGAGTAGCGGGCACGTCTTTGAAGCTAGCCGCGCTGCGCTTTATTGGCGCGTTAGGAAACGCATTCAGCATCAAGACGGCAAACTCAGCGCGGGTGATGGTAGAGTCGGGACGAAAGCTGCCATCCGGGTAGCCACTTACTAGCTTTCGCGGTGCCATCTGGCTGATGCACTCTTTCCCCCAATGGCTTTGAATGTCAGTAAAGCCGGGAGTGCTGGGCGGTGAGAGACTCACTAGGGAAACAAACAAAATTGAACTAACTGACGGGTTTGCCAAAACTGTGAGAGATTCCACCATTAAAAAGCTTCAATGTCAACGAAATTCTTTGAAGCATTTTTGGGCAAATTTGTTGCCAGATGCTTTTTCATTGGGTAGCGACTGTTCCAGCAGCGATCGCTCCTACTGTAAAAAAGCAACAAGCTTGGTAAATTTTACCAAGCTTGTCAATTTAATATTTATATTAAACCATAATTAATAGAGAGTGTCAAGCAAATTTATAGGCAATCTTTTACAAACATTTCTATCGCTCATAGCCCCCCTTTTTAAGGTAAATCTCTCAAAAGCCTCCGTTAATGACGCGGTTGGGGGGACTTCAGCTTCCCCCAAAAACACACAATCAAAAATCTGAAACTTCCTGAATTTCAGTATATTCAAAATCATTAGGGCTTTGCTTCACCAAAGGATAGTTATTGCCAAATCTCTCAATAGAATCTTCCTGGCAATCAGCCTTAGAAGAATAATAAGTTAACACATACTCCTTACCAATTCTATTCTCCATTTCATCGGCAACTTCGCCGCGCCACTGAGTCTTAGTCACCAAAACCACCAACTGATTCGCCAATTCCGGAATAGTCTTAGCAATTTGCCGCCGATAAAGTTCATCCAAACTACCAAACGGAGAATCCATCACAATCGGAAACGTACTGCTATCAGGAACCATCATTTCCTCTTTACTCCACTCGCGCACCCTGTCAATAATGCCACCAATAAACGATAAACTGAGGATCTGATTCTCCCCCGTACTTGCTGCAACCTGCGCCTCGTATCCTGATGTATTTTCTATAAGTGTAAGCTCGTATTTATCGCTTAATTTGGGTAAATAAGGCTTAAAAGAGATAGAGGAAAAAATTTCTTGCACGCGCTTCTCCAACTGCACGCGAAAATGTTTATCTAAGCGCAATCTAAATTCAGTTAACCGCTCAATAGCATCCTGAGTTGCAGCAATGCGTCGCTGGGTAAGTGTTTGCCTTGCCTCGTTCATTTCGTGCTTAGAAATTTGCTTGCCAAGCAAGTCAATTTCGCTCTTAGCGTCAGCAATTTTCTGCTTATTTTCCCCCTCCTCTAAAGTTAGCTCCCGGATTTTTGCGTCGATTTCATCTAAGCGCTTTTGTAGATTGCGAATCTCCTCGCTCGGATCTTTTCTTAGCTGCTCCCGAATGTTATCCAACTGCGTCTCAATTTGAGAAATTTCTTGTCTTAATTGTTGGATGTTAGCTTGCTCGCGATCAACTTCTTCCCAAAATAAGGGCGCTTGTTTATCTATTTCATCAACCTGTGCGCTCATGCGTATAGCTGTTTCTTCGACTGCGGCTATCCCGGCTTTATCTAGCCAGTTTCTTACGGTTTCGTGGGGGTGGGTTCCCTCGTGCAACTCCGATCCGCAAATACAACGTTGTTGGTTTAGCAATTCGCTGACAAATTCTCGCGAAATTCCAGTAGTTAATTGCCCTTTCTGTTTTAAATCGTTGACGAGCAAGCGGAATGCTGATGTTGTATCTGAAAGTAAAACGGTATATGCTCTTGTAGAAATAGCGCGTTGCAGGGTTTCTTTACTTTGTTTGAGTTTATCTCGATTTGCTGATTTCTGCGCTTCTAGTTCTTTGCGTCTTTCTTCTAAATCTTTAGCGCCGCTGAGTTCTCGCAAACGGTTGCTAGTTTCTTTTTTAAGAGTTTCTTGGTTAGCTAATTCACCGCTTATTTCAAGTTGACGATTGGATAAGCGATCGCTCTCTTTTTCTAGTTTATCTTTACTATTCAATAATTTTTGAGTTTGCACATCGCCAATTATCTTTAATTCCTCTTCCAGGATTTTCTTAGTATCTCCCAAATGTCGGATAGAACGATTTACAACTTCAACCCCCAGCATGGTTTTAGTAGCTTCGGCAATTTCAATTTTATTATCAGAGCGAACAATCCGCTCAATCCGCTCTCCATCAAAGAAAAAATACTGATGCAGACTTTCAGGTAAAATTCTGCCAATAATATCATCTGGCTGTTGTTGTGGTAATTTCCACTTACCATCATCTCCAGCAATCTGCATATATAACTTACTTTCGCCTTGCTGGAGGGTTTCGCCTTTGTAACCCAAACACTGGCGTTTAGCTCGATAGCACTTGCCATCATGCTCCCAAATAATTTCCACCCAACATTCAATAGTATCTCCGGGTTTTGCTTCGGCGATCGCTCTCTTATTTACCAAGTGTTCTTCTGAAGCAAAAGCAGCACTAAATTTTTCATAAAGCACCCAAGTAAATGCATTTAAAAGCGTCGTCTTACCCGCACCATTATTACCGTGAATAATAGTAGTATTGCGCTCCTCTCCCATAGACAGCAAAATCTCAGGAGTCTTGCCATAAAAACAACGAAAATTACACAGCTTGATGGAAGTTAGCTTCATCGCACAGCTTCCTTAACAATAGCCAGAATATCATCATTAATATAGCGGGGAATCTTCATATAAAGCTTATCCTTTTCAGCCTGTTTTACCCGCTCAATAATTTGCCTCACCTCTGGCGGAGCAGAAGTAATCGGCTCTTGTACATAATGCATATTGAGTTCGTTACTCATTGGTTAACACCCCGCAGCTTCTCTGGATTTTATCTAATTTAGCGATAAACTCACATCTTGTAACAAACCTAACCTCTCAACCCTCTTAAGAGCAAGAGAAGAAAATGAAATTCTCGACTCCATCCTGCAAATCTTTACCTGGTAAGCACTAGAGGAGGCACAACCTCCCCTTCCTCGTTTTCCCCCATCAAATACCCAACAACCCATACCGCTTCTGTAAATCCAATAGTTTTACCCTAGCTTCTCCAGCGTTATCAGCTAAATCTGCAAACTCCACAAATCGCCGCAACTCCTTTCTGAGCAAATTTCGCTCTACTTCCAAAGCTTCTCTATCTAACTCTGGTGGTAACACTATCATGTCAAATAAAGTAGCGCGTTCCTTACCAGGATGAGGACGCAAAATTCTTCCCCGCCGCTGAATAAATTGGCGCGGATTGCTACTACTTGCCAAAATTACAGCAGTTTTAATTGCTGGAATATCCACTCCCTCATCCAAACAGCGAATTGCTACTAATCCCTGCAACTCTCCTGTTTCAAATTGCTGCCGCAATATCTCTCTTTCTGCTAAAGGTGTCTGCGCTGTATATGTACTAACTCGATAACCTAGTTCAACATCTAAAATATCTGCGACTGCTTTTAATTGTCGTCGCGCTTCTACGGAACCATCCCCGCAATAAAATAGGGTGTGATTAGTATCCAGCCGCTTGCTCATTAACTGTTTTAATGCTGTTAGTTTATTAGCGGCGGCGGCGATTAATCTAGAGCGCTCAATTAACAACGGTTTGAGTTTTTCACTCGTGTCGCCGTCTAGCTCGATTTCAGCTCCATCTCGTTTTTGAAATAGCAGCGCCCTGCCAATTTTTCTGGTTAACTTTATGTATGCGCGGCTTTCGGTTTCTGTTAATTCTACCAAAATGGGATAGTAGAGATAATGCACTAACGCACCTTGTTTAATGGCGTCCCCAAGGCTGAATTCTGGTTTTAATATTTCGCCAAAATAATCAAATAAGGCTTGCGTACCATCTTCATCAAAATGTCTTTCTGGCGTTGCTGACAACCCCAGCCGCAACCCTACATTTCGCGGTAAACTTTCTTCGGGACGCCGCGCCCCTAAATTATGCGCTTCGTCCCCTACAATTAGAGTTTTTTCTGGTAAATATTTCAGTTGAGATTGCAACCCACCGCTCATCAATGTACTGTTAGTGGTAACGATTGCTAAAAACCTCTGCTTGCCAGAACGCACGTTGTACAGTTGCGTTGATAGCTGACTCTGCCAAGTGCGTAGATTTTCAAAGGCTAATACTGGCTGTATGCCAAATTTTTCACATTCTCTCGCCCACTGCGCTACTAAATGTCGGTATGGGCAGACTACGAGCAATACTTGCAAGCCAATTTTATTGTAGAGTTCCGTAGCGATCGCCAGCGCCGTTATAGTCTTCCCACTCCCCGTCGCCATCTTCAGCGTACCCCTGCCTTTGTTAGCAAACCAGCTTGCTATGGCTTCGTGCTGATATTGCCTTAACTCAAGGTATGGCGGCATTTTGGGATATCCAACTGCGTCGCTATTCACTTCCCCCAGATGCACCATACAATCCCATTATCTTCGCAGGTAAGCATCTATTGTATTAGGGGGGTGCATCGCTTTTTATCGTATTCACCCAAGCTTTATCCAATCTTCTATTTATTTGTCTAATTAATTTACAACTGACTATATATGGGCGCACCTTCTCCATTGTTCTATTATATGTAAATAACAGAGTAAGAAAAGTAATATTTTATACAAAATATTTTATTTAAAAAACTCTAGCGATCGCGTGTTGTTGCATATTACGCATTAAAAAATTAAGCACCCACTTAGAAAAGTGAGTGCTTAAGCGAAGTAAAAATTGTTTCTTTTGCCTTTTGCCTGCTACATTCTGCCTTTAATAAGCATCCTGCAACTCGTAGAAGTCCGGCGAGACATAATCTTTCCGCAAAGGATATCCCATCCAATCTTCCGGCATCAAAAGCCGCTTCAGATTCGGGTGCCCTTCATAGACAATGCCAAACATATCAAAAGCTTCCCGCTCTTGCCAGTCCGTCGTCTTCCAGATCCAGTACAAAGAAGGCACTCTCGGATCTTCTCGCGGCAAAAACACCTTCACCCGAACTTCTTCAGGACGATCAGCATTATCGCTTAACTTGATCAAGTGGTAGAAGCTGACCAAGTTATCTCCAGGGCCAGCATCATAGCCACCTTGACACTGAAGATAATTGAAACCGTAGGCATAGAGGGCAGTAGCGATAGGAATCAAAAAATCCCGATCGACTTTAATTATCTCAACGCCAGAACGATCGGTCTCCAAAGACTCATGCTCAAACTCGTTTTCCGTCAGCCACTTGGAAACATTACCTGCTGTAACGATTTTAGCTTCTTCAGCCACGACGATCCTCCTGTTTTTCCTGTGCAGCAAGAGCCGGAGGAATTGGCATACCTACAGCCGCAGCAAGTTCAGCAGGCGGTGCTTGGCGGGATTCTGACTGTAAATATTTGCCAGTCAGGATGTCTGGCACAACTTTCATTTTGTGAGTAGTGCTGTAGTAGCGATGCGTTTGCTTCATGCGATCGCGCTCCTGCATGGAATCGTTGCCGATTTTCTTCCGCAGTTTAATAATCGCATCCATGATCGCTTCCGGGCGTGGGGGGCACCCAGGCAAATACACATCAACGGGAATCAGCTTATCCACGCCGCGCACCGTTGTAGGCGAATCAGCACTAAACATACCGCCAGTGATCGTGCATGCTCCCATAGCAATCACGTACTTAGGATCTGGCATCTGTTCGTACAGACGTACCAGTGCAGGCGCCATCTTCATCGTGATCGTGCCAGCGGTAATAATCAGATCCGCTTGCCTGGGGCTAGAACGCGGAATTAAACCAAAACGGTCGAAGTCAAACCTCGAACCAATCATCGCCGCAACTTCAATAAAGCAGCAGGCAGTTCCAAACAACAGCGGCCAGAGCGAAGAAAGGCGCGCCCAGTTGTAAAGATCGTCAACAGTTGTCAAAATGACATTTTCCGCCAAATCTTGAGTGACCTGTGGCCGCTCGCTCGGGTTGATAATCAGCTCTTTGAGCTGCCCGTCAGCGGTCACGTCTCCCGTCGTAATTTTAGAATTCATGACCATTCCAAAGCTCCTTTGCGCCATGCGTAGACAAGAGCGACCACGAGAATTGCAATAAAAATCAGGGCTTCAATAAAAGCCAAGAGTCCCAGGCGATTGAAAGCAACGGCCCAAGGATAAAGGAATACAGTTTCAACATCAAAAACTACAAATACCAAGGCGAACATATAGTAGCGGATGTTGAACTGAATCCACGCTCCCCCAATGGGTTCCATACCGGATTCGTAGGTGGTGCGACGTTCCGGGCCGCTCCCACTGGGTCGGAGTAGTTTGGCGGCAGTCAGCGCCAGGAAAGGAACGAGGCTGCAAGCAAGCAAGAAGCCTAGAAGATACTCATAGCCACTGAGGACAAACACGATAGTTAACTACCACTCAGCTGAAGGACTTGTGTTACTGGTTCTTTACATATTATAAAGGCGCACCTCTGCCACTCTTCTTCGCAGGGCACATATTTTACCTATAGCTTTGATATTCAATGCCAATGTGGGTTGACAGGCACGTAAAGAACTCTCACACTTATGCGATAATTTTTAACATAGATTTTAATATTGGCTTCTCAATTCTTTACAAGCCATGAGCAATCAAGCAGTTGATGCCAAACCGCTGGATCGGCACGAATGTCGAGCCTGTGGCTATATTTATGAGCCAACAAAGGGCGATGGCAAGAGCCAGGTTCCCGCCGGGACGCTATTTGAAGAATTGCCCGCTCGTTGGCGCTGTCCGATTTGCGGTGTGCCGAAATCGCAGTTTACAAACATTGGTGTGTCGGGTGCTCCCTCCGGATTCAAGGAAAATTTGAATTATGGGCTTGGCGTCAACCGCTTAACGCCAGGGCAGAAGAATATCCTGATATTTGGCGCTCTGGCTTTGGGTGTCTTGTTCTTTCTCAGTCTTTACGGCTTGCAATAAAACAGCCGGAGGCATGACAAACAGCCGACTTAGCACCATACCCGCCCGTTCTTCATTTCAAAGTGCCAGTTCTGGAGTTCATGGATTCAATTGTGAGATTTCTGAAACAAATTGTAATATTGCTGGTCGTTGCTCTATTTTGTGCCAGCTGTAGCAGCACCCCCTCAATGAGCAACAATCCCTGGCAACTCATTCAGGTGCCCACAAGCGCCAACTTGCAAGACATCGCTTTTACCTCAGACCCCAATCACGGCTGGTTGGTAGGTAGTGATTCCACAATTTTGGAAACCAACGATGGCGGCAAAACCTGGCAGTCTCGCGCCCTGGAACTGGAAGATCAGAAGTACCGCTTTACTTCCGTGAGTTTTAAAGGTGAGGATGGATGGGTTACTGGGGAGCCATCCATTTTGCTCCACACCACCGATGGTGGTAAATCCTGGTCTCGCATCCCCTTGAGCAGTAAGTTACCCGGTGCGCCCAATACGATTGTGGCTCTATCCGCCAACGAAGCTGAGATGACCACAAACGTTGGGGCAATTTATCGAACGGCTGACGGTGGTAAGACTTGGAAGGCGCTGGTGCAAGACGCAGTAGGCGTGTTTCGCAACCTAGATCGCTCTGCTGATGGTAAATATGTTGCGGTTTCCGCTAAAGGAAACTTCTACTCTATCTGGGAACCCGGTCAAAATTCCTGGGTACCGCATAACCGCAATAGCTCTCGCCGGGTCGAGAATATGGGATTTGGCTCAGATGGGCGGCTGTGGATGCTAGCGCGGGGTGGCCAGATTCAATTTAATGACCCCGAAAAACCAGATGAGTGGTTGGAGGCACAATATCCAGAGGTCTCCACTAGCTGGGGTTTACTAGATGTAGCCTATCGCACACCATCTGAGCTTTGGGTGACTGGTGGCAGTGGCAATTTACTGGCTAGTTTTGATGGTGGCAAAACCTGGCAAAAAGACCGCAATGTTGAGAATATACCTGGCAACTTGTACAAGATTATTTTTGTGACGCCCGAACAAGGATTTATCATTGGACAGCGCGGTATTTTGCTCAAATATGAAGGGGCAACGCAAGCAGCTTGATGGATAATATTTAATAGTTATTTGTCAGTTGCCCGTTGTTAGTTGGCTGTTGAGTGTTGAGTGCTGCCCCCAACAAGGAAGCACTATATAGCTAACCCCAACTCCACCCATGAATTTTGACCGCTAAGTGTTAATAGAGGAGGAATCTGAATGTCAGGTACTACTGGAGAGCGTCCGTTTTCGGATATTATTACGAGCATTCGTTACTGGGTGATTCACAGCATTACAATTCCAGCTTTGTTTGTTGCAGGCTGGCTATTTGTTAGCACAGGTTTGGCCTACGATGTTTTTGGGACGCCCAGACCCAATGAGTATTTCACGCAAACTCGCCAAGAATTGCCGATCGTGCAAGACCGTTTTGAATCTAAGCAACAAATCGAGCAATTTATCGAAAAGTAGATACGCCGATTTAACCCCTTGTGTGTCGTTTAAAAGTAGTGGCAAATTATGACTAGCAATACGCCAAATCAGCCGATTTCATATCCAATTTTTACCGTTAGATGGCTAGCAGTGCATACTTTGGCTGTGCCAACGGTATTTTTCTTGGGGGCGATCGCGTCCATGCAATTTATTCAACGTTAGGAGAAAAATATGGCAGAGCGTCCTCGCAACCCTAATGCCCAACCGGTTGAACTAAACCGGACTTCACTATTCTTGGGCTTATTGTTGGTTTTTGTTCTCGGCATCCTGTTTTCCAGTTATTTCTTTAACTAACTGGGTTTGACTGCATTAGCGTTTCAATAATTAGGAGGGAAAAGCTGTGTCTGGAGGTGGAAGAATCCCATTGTGGGTGGTAGCAACCGTCGCCGGTTTGGGTGTAATTACAGTGCTAGGCATTTTCTTTTATGGTGCCTACGCTGGTCTAGGTTCATCTTTGTAGTAGTTCTGACTGCTCCCATCTGGCGCCAAACATAATTTGTAGCCAAAGAAAAACGACCTGTCTGCATGAGACAGGCCGTTTTTTAGTTAAGTCAGTTTACGGTTAAATCCCTCTGGGGTCTTCGTGTTCGACGTAAAGGAAAAGGAAAGCCATTGCTAGCGCAGGGAACACCAACCCAGTCAGGGGAACCAAAATTGAAGGTAAAAATGAAGCTGCCATTACAAAATTTCCTATTTTTATTGGACAATTTCAAGATTGACTGTACCCCCCAAGGCGCCCCAAATAACTGACTTCTAAAAATTTGTAACATTTCCCACCCCTGTAGGGGATAGTGGGGTTCGGTACAAAGTTAGCTTTCGATCCCCACTTCCCAGGGCTGCTTTTAAGGACTCTCAGTTAATCCTCAAACTCATCAAGGTTCATTCCAGGCACGTCGGGGGGAAGAACTACACGGTAAACGCTGACTTTATGGCTTTCCCGCTGGTTGTATATATCAACCGCGATCGCCTCAAACCCGATCTCCACGCTGCCAAAGGGTACGGGTAACTGAGTCACCGTCTCCATATAGCCTGAAGTATTGGGCGTAAAATCCATCAACCAGCGCGGCCCATCGAGGACAGAGCGAGATTGTCGGTCTTGAATCCACAGTTTGACACCAGTCCTAGCAACAGTTGCAGGCAATTTTACCCATACTGTCACCTGTTCCCCAGCTGTGAGTTCGCCAGACGGCACCATAATTTCCGGTGTCGGTACGGGGATATATTCAAACACCTGGATAGGTAGCGGTTGTGATAAGGGTTGCTGCATCTGAGGTTGCCCCCCAGAAGCTTGTAGAGCTGGCAAAGACAGATCGTCGTCTACCACAATTTCACCACCCCATAAGTCCGCGCTGACATCACCTAGAGGCAGCGGTTCTGGTTCCGCCGCGATCGCTGTTTCCCACTCTTCTGCTGGCTCCAGGTCCTCTGTAGACCCAGAACCGTAATCTAAATACCTATCTGGAAACAGCTCGCTAATCAATGCCTCAGCGTCACCTAAGTCGGTATCAGGAAACATATCGTCTGCGGTGGGATCGGCCTCATCTGGCTCCTGCTCCTGCTCCTCCATCAATAATTCAGGTTCAGGTTCAGGTTCAGGTTCAGGTTCAGGTTCAGGTTCAGGTTCAGGTTCAGGTTCAGGTTCAGGTTCAGGTTCAGGTTCAGGTTCAGGCTGCACTTCCGGCTCTTCTATACTGTCCGCATCAGCTCCAAAAGCCTCACTAAAAAATGATTCGCTCTTGAGCCATTCTGACAACTCAGCATCGGTTGCTATAGTATTAAGCCGCCACCAAAAACGATCTTGCAGCCTCAACGCTTGAAACGAGTCCTCAACCGTACCAGGCTCCTGTGCAATTGGCTTGGCTACATCCTCTTGGGGTAGTTGAACCGAATCTTCAGAGCCTGCTGACTCCTCAACCAATTGGCGATCTAGGGCGCTAACGCCACTCTCAACCGCTTGTCCTTTCTCGTCGTATTCTGGAGTTTCAACCCCAACCGCTCCCACTTCACGCTCGCCTAACCCATCTCCTGATGCCGTATCCGCGCTTAGTGGCCAATAATTTGTATATATAGAGGCGGCTTCATTAGTAATTTGGTTTTCCCAAGGAGATTCCCCCAGAGCCTCCTCTACAGGTCTAGGCGTAAATTTAGGATCGAATACTCTGCCCATACTCGGGTAGGTTGTTCCCACATTTTGCCCGTTGGCTCCAAACTCTGAGGGAGGCTCAACTAAACTGTCTGTAGTATCTAATGAGTTTTGATTTATCCCGTCAGTGGGGAGCAACTTCATACTCTCCTCGACTGAAGGACTCCCCGCCTCTAAAGACGCGATCGCCTGCGGCTCCTCCTCCAAAGCTGGCGTTAGAGCTGGTGGATGCACTCCATGCTCGTTCCGCATTTCCATCGAGCCAAGGTCATCGTAGAAATCAACCATCTGGTTCCAGTTGTCTGGTGTAATCTCTGGCGCTTCAGGCTGGGGAATACTCTCGCTCGACTCTGAAACAAGGGTAATTGGTCTAGGTTTGGGAAGTTTCGGCAGTTGCAGAGATTTGGCTGCTTTTCTGATAGGAGCGGATTGATAAATTTGAGCTGGTAACGGCTTACTGGGCGCAGGCTCAAAAGATGGAGTATTTTTGGTTGCTTCTTCCAGGTTAATAAGATCCAGGTTCAAGCGTGTAGGTTCTTCATTCTCGCCCTGTAGTGATTTTTGCAGTTGAAGAGATGAGTTTTGTAGGGAAGAAGCATGGGCAGTAATATTTTGTAAGGGCAATCCATTTGTATCTAAATTTCTGGCTGAGGCAATAGCGTTTTGTTGCAAATCCTTCACCCCTTGAGTTAATGACGAAGAACTTTTTATGGTGATGGGGTCTGCTATTACCTTCTTTTTTTGTTTCGGTATGGTGCTGTCTGTTTTGGGTGCAGAGATCGCTCCGAGTAATTGCTGCAAATCAGCTGTAATGCTGAAGGGTTGCGTTGCCAATGACCTCCCGCGATCGTCTGCAAGCGTAACTTCTGCCAAAATCAAACGGATGCCGCAGTTTGCGGGAAGCTCAAAGCTAAAGCTAAACGGAAACGGCGGCACAGAGGGCGTTAATGGATGCCAACCTTCTAACAAAATTTGTGAGTTCTGCGGATCTCTTAACTTGTAGCGCAGCGCTCCTTTAAAAATAAAGCTACTAACGCTTTTATTGGCGCGATCGCCCACCCCATCAACATCCAAAATATCTACTTGCCCGCTCAATGTATGAGCCTCTCCTTGACGTGCCATGAGGTTTCCCTCATTTAAAGTCAAAACAAAGGCATATTGGCTGGCGTCTGATGTTGTTGATTGGTGAGGGTGAAATTCATCTAGTTTCTCTGCGGCTGTTGCACCTGTTAAACTTGTTCCTAAAAAGGCGTTTGTGGTAGGAGTAACAAGTTGTTTGGGCATTCCCTCAACAGCAGCAGATGCCAGATTTTCTCCGCGAGAAAATGAATCTGAATCGGCAGGTGGAGTTAACTCAAACTCTTCCCATACCGGGTCCATCAATTGCTGCAATATTTGTTCGGCCATCTGTCGCGATTGCTCCATCAGCTCGTTTGCTGACAGAAAAGGTGCTTTTTCGGGCACTTTCGCGAGTAGATTGCCTGTTTCGATGGTTTCCCCCTCAGTTGCCATGCTTTCGAGGGTTGTTTCTCTCATTTCAGTGCTATCCCCAGCAACTGATAGCGGTAGATTTGAGCGAAGTGACGGTAGATGCACTCCTCGCTGATTAGGAGCGATCGCCCAATTTTTTTTCTCTTGGAATGTTACCTGATTGTCTGATATTTCCTGTGAGGCAATTGCGGGCGTCTCATCCACATTATCCACACTCTGATTAGGAGCGATCGCCCAATTGTCTTCCTGTTGGAATGTTACCTGATTGTCTAGTATTTCCTGTGAGACAATTGCGGGTGTCTCATCCACATTATCCACACTCTGATTAGGAGCGATCGCCCAATTGTCTTCCTGTTGGAATGTTACCTGATTGTCTGGTATTTCCTGTGAGGCAATTGCGGGTGTCTCATCCACATTACCTTTAAGCTGATTAGAAGCGATCGGTTCCAACTCTTGCTCTGTCGAGCTTAGATCCTGGGATTTTTCATTTTGCTCTGGGGCGAAATTAAGTATAGTTTCAGACGCGATCGCCCCAGCTTTTTGCTCTTTCGATCCCTCAGCCGCCTGGTTTATCTCCTGTGCATCTGCTGGCGAGGCAACTGTTGGGGGCAAGGTCTCTCCGGGCTTTGGTAAAACCCGCAGCTGAAGGGCTTGCTGCCAAGCGTCGCCTAGCATATCAGACATGATATCGCCAGAGCAACGCAGATCCCAGATACCTGGTTTGATGTAGGTAAAGGGTACGATCGCAATTAAACCATCTGGGTTAGTGCGGCGCGATCGCTTCTGAGAACGGCGCTTGGGTGGATCTTCGTCTGTTGACTGATGGGTGATGCGAATTTCCACATCTGTGTTGGCACGGCTAGTGTGGCCAACTACCCGATATCGGCCTTCTTCAATTTCAACACTCGATGACGATTTTATGGAGCGCCAGGAGCGATCGCCCTCTCGCTGTAGTAAAAATTCCCAGGTATCCATAGGCTGACCGGAGTTGGTGAGTTTGGTAAGAGCCGAGTTACTTCGCCCTTAAAGATTTTTGGAATTAACTATAGAATTCCGTAAGGATAGCAATTTAGCAATCCTACACGCAAAAATCCCTCTCAGGCCTATTGTTTTAAGTTTTATATTGGATATTTGTTAGCGCTCGAGAGCCTGACAGCTTCTGTATTAACAATTATCAACACATCAGCTTAATGCGCTCTCCCATCCCCAATAACTCCTAGCGCCTACTATCTATCTGCTGTCGCATTTCCACAGTTTTATCCAATAGGTCAGCGATCGCGAGCGCTTCTTGTTCTTTTGTCGCCATCCACTTCAGCTTGACTGTTTGACTTGCTGCCTCTTCATCTCCCAAAATCAAGCAAGCGATCGCTCCACTTTTATCTGCCCGTGAAAATTGCTTCTTAAACGCACTGCCACTCAAGTCTAATTCCACGCTAAACCCAGCCCCTCGCAACTTTTGAGCTAAAACTAGGGCAAGAGACTCAGCGCGATCGCCCCTCGACACTAGATAAAAATCTAATTCGGATGTCGGTGCATTTGCTGTCTGTTGCAGCAATATAATTAAACGCTCTAGGCCAATAGCCCACCCGACAGCGGGGGTATCCGAGCCACCCAATTCTGCCACAAGCCCATCGTAGCGTCCGCCACCGCAAACAGTACCCTGGGAACCCAAGTTATCGGCATCGGAGATAATTTCAAAAGCTGTGTGGGTATAGTAGTCCAAACCGCGCACCAAGCGGGGATTAATTTTATAGCCAATCCCCAAATCGCTCAATAGCTGTTTTACTTGTTCAAAGTGCCGTTTAGAGTCGTCTCCGAGATAGTCCAAAATACTGGGAGCATCCCCGGCAATTTCCTGAGTGCGTTTATCCTTACTATCCAAAATCCGCATTGGGTTGCGAGTCAGACGATCTTGTGAGTCTTTGTCTAACTCGTCTTTATAGGGTGTAAGGTAATCTACCAAAGCTTGCCGATAAAGCTGTCTATCCTGCTGCTTTCCCAAAGAATTGATATTGAGTTGCAGATTTCTAAGACCGAGGGTTTGCAGGATATCCGTAGCGATCGCTATTACTTCTGCATCCGCCCGTGCAGCGCCACTGCCTATAACTTCTACCCCAAGTTGGTGAAATTGTCGCTGTCGCCCTGCTCCGGGACGCTCGTAGCGGAACATTGGGCCAGTATACCAAAGACGCTGGACGCCGCCTGCTGCAATGAGATTCTGTTCAATGACCGATCGCGCTACTCCAGCAGTACCTTCAGGACGCAGGGTAATGGAGCGATCGCCCCTATCCTTGAAGGTATACATTTCCTTTCCCACTACGTCTGTGGCTTCGCCAATGCCCCGTTCGTACAAATCCGTCTGCTCAAAAATCGGGGTGCGAATTTCCTGATAGGCGGCTTTGCCGAGAATTTCGCGTGCTACTGATTCTACCCGTTGCCAATAACCGACTTCAGAGGGCAGAATGTCCCGCGTTCCTCGTAAAGCTTGGATGGTGCCCATTGTCTTACTTTAGATTTTAGATTTTAGATTTTAGATTTTAGATTCTAGTCCATTATCGAAAATCATGGTATCAGCAATTTCTTCGCAATCCTGCCAAGGTTGATAGCGATCGCCGTAATAGGCCAAAATCTGATTTACGCGGTTTCTAGATTTAGCGTCAGCAGCTTTAGAATAATCGAGCCACAAGCCACCTACTTGGCTTTCGTTGTAATCAAACTGTTGCGATCGCGTTTGAATCAGACCGACTTCCATGCCTTGGACTTGCCGCAAATGGGCTGCCACTTCGCGATATATGGCTAGTGGCAATCCAGGAGAGCAAATATGCGATCGCTGCTTTTCTCCAGTTATACAAATTTGCACCCAATAAGCTCCTTCTTTAGCTACATGGGTACATTTTACGCTTCAAGCAACTGTTGATGTCACCCTTGCGCTGGGGGAAGAGCAGCAGTGGGCGCACCCGGTTGAGTTGGATCTGTGGGCGCTACTTTTTCCCCTACCCGTTTTGCTACCTCAACGCCGTATTGTTCGAGAATTACTACAGGGCTGGAAGCATCAGTCATTTCAATCCGCTTGACTAGCACCTGACCATTTGATAACCGCTCTCCCGGTGAGACATATCGGCTTGTTGTTTCATTCGGTGCTTTCACAATAGCCTGCGCTACATTACCCACTTGAATCACCCCTGAAACTTCGACGCCACGAGCCAGAGCTGGGTCTGGTAGCTGTGGCAGTTCTGGCCTAAATATTTGGGGGCCTGCTGCCAACGAAGGTGGCGAAATAGGAGGTGGTGTAATTGGACGAGCAGCGATGGTAGTTTTCGAGGGCGATTTTTTAGCGTTGTTTGGGGCTTTGGCAATAACACGCGGATTTAATGTGCCGGGTCTTCTAGCAATAACACGCGGATTTGACGTGCCGGGTCTTCTAGCAATAACACGCGGATTTGACGTGCCGGGTCTTCTAGCAATAACACGCGGATTTGATGTGCCCGATCTTCTAGCAATAGTGGGCTGACTTGTTGTGCTAGGACGAGAGCGACTTGGAACGCCAGCTTTTGGCGTCCGCGAAGATGGAGACGATATGTTCTTCCTAGTTTGCGCCGATGTCTTGCCTGTGGTTTGCCTATTAACTTTAGGCTGCTGTGGTATCCTCGGCACGGGCGGCACTCTTCTCGGAGTTGTAACCGGGCCTGGCCCTGCGCTGGGGCTTCCAGCTGGAGGTGTATCCGTTGGTTCAACGGTCAAAATCGGCTGCACGGGAATTACAGCAAAGGGGTCTTTGCGCCCTTTTTGAATTCCTACGCTACGCTGATCGCTGTTAGTTGATTGAATCAACCCATTAATCGGTACTTCAGTCCCTGGTTGCCTAGCAACCACTGGTGTGTTAAAAGAAGGCTGAATTTTAGTAGCTGTGGTTGGTGTTGCTGCTGGGGAGGCGACCGGCGTAGGAGACGGCGTAGCGGCAGTTGGTGATGGAGGAGACTCCTCGCCCGAACAGCTTCCCAGCAAGATAGCCAGCATTCCCACAAACCCAATTAATGAAATTTTTCGCATAACCATTCACCCAAGGTTTGACCTAATTACGCCGCAGACTTACCCTTTGCAATAACATCCTGATTTCGGCCAGATGTTAGGGTATATATGATAATTTTAGTCTTTAAAGCCTAGCGCTTCCAAATCCGAAAATTTACTGACTTTTATAGTTTGCTTCTCTTGGGTGAATTTACCGAATATTCCCTCTTGCCATTTAATTTTCAGCGCCTACCATTAGCTGCTTGAGGGATTCCAGCCCTTTTTTGACGCGACGCGAGACTGTGACGACACTGATATCTAACTGCTGTGCAACTTCCTTTTGTGTTAGGTCGTGTAGAAAAACATACTCTAAAATTTCTCTGGTTCGCTGTTCTAGCTGCACTAGAGCCTGTTGCAGGCGAATTTGATCTTCTTGGGCTAACTGGAAACTACGATAACGGTTATCTGGTACGATTTCGCTTAACGAAGTGGTGCCTTCCTCTCCCTCACTTACTGGCACGTCTAAGCTTAGAGGCTCACGATTTTGATAAGCTAGTTTAATTTCCTGCCATTGCGATTCGGAAATATCTAGAGCCTTAGCTAGCTCTGCATCGGTCGGGTTGCGGTTGAATTGCAACCGTAAATCGTGAGTAAATTCCACAGCTTGTCGTTGTAGGGTCTGCCATTGACGAGGAATGCGGACAGAGCAGCTCTTATCGCGTAGATAATGCTGAATTTCACCCCTAATGTAAGGAATGGCGAAGGAACTAAATGCAGTTCCCTTCGTTATCTCGAAACGTTCAATTGCTCTAATTAAGCCGATAGAGCCAACTTGCAGCAAGTCTTCGTAGCTTTCGGTACATTGGTTGACCCAGTGATGCGCTTCTTTTCTAACCAATCCGAAGTTAATTTGTACCAAACGATTACGGACATCTGCCGAAGGCGATTGCTGATATTCTCGCAATAGTTGCCAGCTTTCATGCTTCAGTTGGTTGGAGACGTTGGTAGACATAGCTAAGTTCAGTTAGGAGAGCAACGAGTGCTATAGGCTTAAGACTGTGCTTTATCTCTAGGTGGGATAAATAAAGATAAAGATTTACAGGAAGTAGTCTTATCCTCACCCTGGTTTAGGAGGAAGATCTATGAGGTTTGTTTCCTTTGTGGGGATTTTGGCCTTTTTCTCCCATAAGTCTATAATTTATCTACGTCTACCACAACAGCAATTCCACTAGGTCAACCTAGTGTTTCGATAACTAAATTAATACTGAAAACAGGCTAAAGGTAGTCAGCAACAAGGAAAATGACCTAACCTAGCCTTGTACAACCAAACGGGGCAATCGAGGTACTAAAAGGGTTTGTGGGGGGGGTCTTGAGTTTGGCAAAGGCAAAATATCATAAAAAAAAGGGGCAACAAGCCCCTCTTCTTTACGCCAGCATTCTTAATGAATTAGGCGTGTATGCATAAGTTAGTCTGATTCAGACTGCTTAACCTTGTGCTGGTTCAAGCCGTCCGTAGAAAATACCCCGAATCTTGACTTCTTCTGGCTCGTCAGCGCCCAAGTCGGTATCTGAGGGCTGTTCGCTCTCAAATGTACCTGCAATTTCCCCGGTGCTACTATCTACCTTGGCGACTTGTAGGGAAATCTTACCCTTTAGAGTTTCAGCACGCTTGATGTTGGCACGCGATAGCTCTTCGCTATCGGCTTCGGCGGGGAGTGCTACAGCATTGTCATAGCCACTGGCGACACCACGACCTTTAGGATCGAGGAAAACAGCGCCCCGGTAGGATGGGACGTAGAAATCTCCTTCAAAGTCGGTAGAAGTGTTGAGACTGTCCATACCAGCCTGGCTTTTGGCAACAAGACCTTTGATTGTGAACATAAAAGGTACTCGTTCGCCACCAGGGAGCTGGACGGTGATGGCTTGGAAGTCCAAACCATCTTTTTCAGTAAAGATCAGGCTCTTTTTATTGTCGATTTCGACAGTACCGCTGATCTGGTCCAGGGTGGAAGTATAACGTGTCAACAACTTGCCCTGAACAAATGTTGGCGCTTGCCGTTTATTAACCGATTCTTCTTTAACAAAGAAGGTGGTCGGCTGAAAGCACACGTCCTTCAGGGTATAGGACTGATTGGAATCTAGGGGTATGGAACCCCGTGTCGTTTCTGATAGGGATGGGCAGTTATTAGCTAGTCCGGTGCCTTTGATCTGGTCGTAGCTGAGTGGGGCACTGGTGGCATTTGCGGGTCCATCACTACAAGCGGTTAGCACCCCCAAGCACAAGGCCAAGAATGCAACAATTAAAGCGCGATACCTCATGGTCAACCTCAATCCTCAATATCTCATCTCAAATTCACTGCTGGGGTTATCTTGAAGCTGACTCTACCCAGGCAGCGTTAACTGCTGCTGTCCTCGATAAATGTCGAGGGCGGGGAGATTCTCAGGCGAACAAGACGCCCATGTTATATTGTCAGGCAAGCTATCGCTAAATGAGGGCTAAACCCCCATTGACGGCTGGCAGACTGAGCCAAGTTTTTGATAATGACACCGAATGCTTCGGTCAATCTCTAGAGAGCATTTTACATGGTTAGAGTCGCCTTTCCGCTGACCTTGTTGACCAGAGTCGGGTAAATTTAATTGAAACTCAATAATCAAAATGGATTGCATGAACCGCGACACAGATTTGGAGCTAGGGCAGCTACAGCCAGAATTGCAAGCGATCGCCTCGTCTGTACTGGCTGTAGCCCACACGCAGCAAAACAATACCTTAGCGCTGTTGGCCTTGCTGCGAACTTTGGAGCGGCTGCATCGGGAGATCTGCTGTGGCTTGTTTCAAACATCTTTACCCGATAACCGACAGGATCTTTATGCTCTCTTAAAAGATATTGAAGAAGAGGGAGGCTGGCCCTACATTGACCGCATGAAGCTGCGATCGCTCTTGGCAAATCTACCAGATGACTCGCCACCACCTGAGAACTCAGGCTCACTAACTCAGACTGAACTGAAATAGCTATGTGACTTTTCTACTTAATACACTAGGCACGGGTGATGTTAAAATCCTCCCGTATCCTCCCAAATAAATTGGAAACGATTTTAGATTTTTCGTTTGCACTAAACCTAAAATCACCAATTTCCACTCTCAAATCCCCAATTCCACCCACCCCCTTCTTTTATGTCGCTTGCTTCTCTCCCGATTAAGTTTGGTACAGATGGCTGGCGAGGTCTTATTGCCGCTGATTTCACCTTCGACCGTCTGGCTGTGGTTGCACCATTGGCGGCTCAAGTCCTGGCAGATGTCTATGGTGGCACGGCGGCAAACCGCACAATAATTGTCGGTTATGACCGCCGCTTCATGGCGGAAGAGTTTGCCCGCAAGACGGCTGATGTCGTTTGCGCTGCTGGGTTTGATGTTTGTCTGAGTCAAAGCTATGCGCCTACACCCGCCTTCAGTTGGGCCGCTTATGAACAGCGTGCCTTGGGTGCTTTGGTGATTACTGCAAGTCATAATCCTGGAGGGTATTTAGGGCTAAAAGTAAAGGGTGCGTTTGGTGGCTCTGTTGGCCCTGAAGTCACTTCGCAAATTGAGGCATTGCTGAGCCAAGAACCGACGCTGGCGACAACGCCTGGAAGTATAAAGCAATTCGACCCTTGGCCAAGTTATTGCGAAGCGCTACAGGCGAAAGTTGATATAGCCCAGATTCGGGATGCCGTAACTGGGGGAAAACTTACCGTCTTTGCCGATGTGATGCATGGCGCTGCTGCGGGGGGTCTAGGTCAATTGTTGGGAGTTCCTATCCAGGAAATTAATAGCGATCGCGACCCTTTATTTGGCGGCGGTGCGCCGGAACCCCTACCCCGTTACCTTTCCCAACTGTTCCGGGTAATGCGGACTCATCGACGTACCAGTGACGCTAAGTTGTCAGTTGGATTTGTTTTTGACGGCGATAGCGATCGCATTGCTGCTGTCGATGGACAAGGCAATTTCCTCAGTTCCCAAATTTTGATCCCGATATTAATCGAACACTTAGCAACTCGCCGAAAATTTAGTGGCGAAGTTGTCAAAACTATCAGCGGTTCCGATCTAATGCTTCACCTCGCAACCGCTTACAACCTACCTGTATTTGAGACGCCAGTTGGCTATAAGTACATCGCTGACAGAATGTTAGAAACAAAGTCGGTCATGCTGGGTGGTGAGGAATCAGGAGGCATTGGCTACGGAAATCACATTCCAGAACGGGACGGACTTTTATCAGCACTTTACGTGCTAGAGGCTATCGTTCAATCTGCTATGGATTTAAGCGATTCATATCGACGGTTGCAGGATCAAACTGGATTTAATTCAGCTTATGACCGGATTGACTTGCACCTAAGTGGGATGGAAGTGCGATCGCGCTTGCTCGAACAATTGCAAAATCAGCCATTGACAGAAATCAACGGACGTGGCGTAATAGATTGCTTGACTATTGACGGCTATAAGTTCCGCTTAGAAGATAATAGCTGGCTGATGATTCGTTTTAGCGGCACGGAACCAGTTTTACGACTTTACTGCGAAGCACCTACCCTGAAGCAAGTGCATCAAACGTTAAACTGGGCGAATGAATGGGCAAACAGATTTTAGATTTTACATTGTTAATTTAATACCAAGTAAAATCCAAAACTACCAATTTCTAGGTAATTAATAGTAATGTCATTCCTGCGATCGCAAGCAGGAAAATACACTACTACTGCTAACTAAAAACTCACAACTAAAAAGTACTAATGACATTGCTAGTCGTAGCAACAGGAAATCCAGGTAAACTGCGAGAAATGCAGGAGTATTTAACTGGATTGGACTGGGAGTTAACCCTAAAACCAGATGAACTGGAAATAGAAGAAACGGGCGAGACTTTTAGCGAAAATGCTTGTTTAAAGGCATCTCAAGTGGCGATCGCAACTGGAGAATGGGCGATCGCGGATGATTCTGGTTTGGAAGTGGATGCCTTGGATGGCGCTCCTGGCGTCTATTCAGCTCGTTACGGTAAAACTGACAAGGAGCGAATCGAAAGGTTGCTGTTTGAATTGGGCAACGAATTGAACAGACAAGCGCAGTTTGTATGCGCGATCGCTCTAGCGCGTCCTGATGGTTCAATTGCTGCACAAGCTGAGGGTAAATGTCAGGGGGAAATCATTCACGCTCCTCGCGGTAGCGGTGGATTCGGCTACGATCCTATTTTTTACGTTCCTGCGGGGCAAAAGACATTTGCCGAAATGACAGCACAAATGAAGCGATCGCTAAGTCATCGCGGGATGGCTATCAAAGCGATAATTCCCCAGCTAAAGAAAGTTAGGAATAACGAGTTATGAGGCGGGCACGATTTCCGCACAATTAAGATTTTTCATTGATGAGTAATGAGTATACTATTACCGATTTCACTCAAAACTCAAAACTACAAAGTTAGGAAGGATGACTAATAAGGCGGGCAGTTATTTCCGCACCATTAAGGTTTTCCGGTGATGAGTAATGAGTATACTATTACCGATTTCACCCAAAACTCCAAACCGGAGGCGGAGCAACTCCTGCTCCGCTCAAAACTCAAAACTCCTAAAATTTGTTATACAGCTTCGAGATCCTTTTCGCCTGTCCGAATTCGCACCACCTGATCGATAGGACTGATGAAAATTTTGCCGTCCCCAATTTCTCCAGTCCGGGCTGCGGCGATAACTTTTTCAACCACCATATCAACTTGGTTGTCCTCAACAACAATTTCTACCTTAAGTTTTTGCAAAAACTCAACGGTGTACTCAGAACCGCGATAGCGTTCAGTCTGACCTTTTTGGCGCCCGAATCCGCGGACTTCAGAAACTGTCATCCCCACAATGCCAGCATTCACTAAGGCGATTTTCACTTCGTCTAGTTTAAAGGGCCGGATAATTGCTTCTACCTTTTTCAATCTCTTAGCTCCTCACTGTCTTGTTTTATCTATCTGTTTCCAAACCAGCATGACACTTTCTAGCACCGTCAAAAGCTAGTTTTCGTAACTTTTAATACATTAGCGGCTTCTGTTGCCAATGCACCTGCTTTGATGAGCCGAGGGTGAACTGTTAGGGTTCAACCCAAAGGTGGTTCTAACGACCACCATTTAAAAGTGGGCGCACAATCAAAAAGCCAGTTCCAAATGCCGTCGCCACAATTAGAAAGATGGCTGCAACTAACCACAAGCCACTAATATCCCCTGCACGTTCTGGCGGAGTAGGGCGGCGATACCGTCCTTGTTCCTGTTCTGTAAACAATTTTTCAACAACAGGCGTGCCCTTCTCAGCTTCAACGGGATACGCAGGTACTGGAGGCGGAAGGACTTCAGCTGCTGGGCTGGGTACCGGTGGGGGTGGGGTACGACGCACATTTGCGGAGGGTGTAGGTTCGGGTCGAAATTCCGGCACAACTGGGGCTGCTTCGCTTCGACCAACTGGCTGCCAGGAAGCGACGACTTGCTGCGCTTGCATTGCCGACTGAATAACGCGGTCAAATTCTTGTCGCAGGTGTTGATTTTGTTTACTTAACTGCTGATTTTGAGCGTTCAGCGAGTCCAACATTGCCTGTGCTGCCTGCAACTCTGCTGCCAGTTCTCGGTAAACCGAAATGGGTACAGAGGGGCAGTAGGCGTTGGGTGTCTGCGGGGTCTGTGTGGGAGGGGTGACATTTCGCATGGGTGGTTTGATGCTGGGATTGTATGTCATGGGTTTCGCGCTTTGTTATGTTAGGCAAGAATAGTGGAAATTCAGGGGATATGGGAGCAATTATTCAATAAATTTGCTTTTTAATTTACCTCGAAATTGTCTGCATAAACATTAGTTGCGTGGGAATTGCAACAGGGGAAAAAAGTGCCCCACTGGCCCTTGGCCTTGGCCAATGTGTAAAGCGTACCTCAGCGCTGTTGTGACGTAATCTTTTGCGTGTAGGACAGCATCGAGGGGGTTTTTACCCAAAGCTAGATTAGCAGCGATCGCGGCTGCAAGCGTACAACCCGTTCCGTGAGTGTTGTTGGTATCCACAGTATCCGTTTTTAAGGTTTCCAGCCGATTTCCATCAAACCAGATATCGACACCCCGCAAGCTTCCCTCCATTCCCCCTCCCTTTACTAAGACGGCTTTCGCCCCTAGTTCATATATACATTGGGCAGCGGCTCTCATATCATCTAGATTATTAATCTGCAACCCCGCCAAGAGCTGCGCCTCGTACTTGTTAGGCGTCACAATATTTGCTTTTGGGATCAGCCTGTTCCGCAAAGAGGCTATGGCGTCATCATCAATCAATACTGCACCCGTGCGCGATACCATTACCGGGTCAACCACCAAATTTTTTAGACCTAAAGCTTCTACCCCCTCTGCTACGGCGTCAATAATCTCTCGGTTGAGCAACATCCCAGTTTTAGTAGCTGCAACGCCAATATCGCTAACTACAGCCTCGATTTGAGCGATAACTGCTTCTGGCGGTAGGGCGTCAACCCGCGTCACTCCTAGAGTATTCTGAGCAGTGATACAGGTGATAGCGTTGGTTCCGTGAACGCAGTGAAAGGCGAATGTCCGTAAATCGGCTTGAATACCAGCACCACCGCCGCTATCGGAACCTGCAATGGTCAAAGCAACGGGTACGCTTGATGGGGATTTTACTGTCATAGCTTTGTCGATGCATTGGCCAAGTAACAGAAGTAGGTAGAGATTCTTAATATTTACCAAATTTACCAGTTTGGCAAATTTGCTGTGCGTAGTTTTGCGCGCGATCGCCTCTAGCCGACAAATGCTAAAAAATTATGCATTTAGCCCGATTTGAGCGTGAGGAAAATTTGGCTATTTAAATAAACAATTGGGAACTTATAAATTTGCCAAGCTCTTAGATTATCAGCGAGTATGGGGAGACATTAGCTATCAATTTCCATAAGTCTACAAAGGCTTGAAGATTTTTACTTTTTATTTTTGTGCTACAAATGTAATAAATATGTCGCGCCAAATTTTTGCGAGTTATGACGCCGAAGGTATTTTTGTCTACCAAGCCTTCAAACACTCGATAGCTGATGAAGCGATTCGTCTGGGAAGGTTCGGAAAAGGCTTCAACATGGGGCGGATGACATAGATAAAGCCTTCCTTCGGCTGGATGCTATACAGATCTAAGTACGCAACTCAACACAGACAAGAGCGCATTCTCAAAATCAAACTCAGCCATGAGGGTTTTCAGAGAATACTTTCTGCGGGAATATCTACTTCATTTGAACCGAGCATATTCCCTACAGAAGAAGAGTGGCGTAAAGCGCTCGATAGTTCTCTAGTGCGGTATCAATGGGACCCGGATCGGGATATATGGCTGAGACGTTTGGAGAGACGTGCTATACAATTAGGCATTCGGGGCAGTGTTGTCAGAGACTATGCGAACGTTTGGATTATAGGAATAGAGGATGTTACTGAATTAGCGCAGGCGATCGCTACATCCGTCAAGAACCGCACAAAAGATAGTTCCTTAGCGCCCATCGAACAAATCTATCAAGTTAACACCCAGATTCAACAAACTTTAGCAATGATAGAAACAGCCAGCTGCTGATAAAAGCGGAGGCAAACTTAATAGTACCCTTGGGTTACTAATAGCTTTTGAGTGCGACCTTACTTAAGGAAAACCACCTACTATTCTCTACGAGGGGTACGTCGTCCGCGCAGAAACTCAGGAATATCCAACCCCGGTCTTTCATTTGGGTCAAAAGTCGGTTGCGGTGTTGGTGTTGTAGATTGAGGAGGAGGAGGCAGTGGCGTTGTTGGTCGCTTGGGAGGCGGAGCTACTCGTGCTGCTGGCGTAGCTTGAACTTCACCTGTAAAGCCAGTAGCAATAACAGTGATTCTCACCTCGCCTTGCATCCTGTCATCAATCACGGCTCCAAAAATAATATTGGCGTTGGGATCGACGACTTCATATATTGTTTCCGCAGCGGCATTGACTTCGTGCAGGGTGAGGTCGCTGCCACCAGTAATGTTAAATACAACCCCTCTAGCTCCTTCAATAGAAGATTCTAATAGAGGAGAGGAAATAGCAGCTACAGCTGCTTCTCTGGCTCTCGATTTCCCAGAGCCAACACCAATTCCCATCAAAGCCGAACCAGCATCTGCCATCACTGCTCTGACATCGGCAAAATCCACATTTACCAAGCCTGGGATAGTGATGATATCAGAAATGCCTTGAACACCCTGACGCAGGATGTCATCGGCAAACCGAAACGCTTCTTGAACTGGCGTGGTTTCTGAAATTACAGACAGCAGCTTATCGTTAGGGATAATAATCAGCGTATCCACACGACTTTGTAAAGCGGCAATGCCTTCATCTGCTTGGTTAGTGCGTCTCCGTCCTTCAAACATGAAAGGGCGGGTAACGACGCCTACTGTCAACGCTCCCATTTCTTTAGCCACTTCCGCAACAATTGGTGCTGCGCCCGTTCCAGTCCCGCCGCCCATCCCAGCGGTAATGAACACCAAATCTGAAGTTTCCAGGGCAGCCGCGATCTCGTCGCGGGATTCTTCAGCAGCTTTCTGGCCAATAGCAGGATTGCCACCCGCACCGAGTCCCCTAGTCAACTTTTGACCCATTTGCAAGCGTTTGGGGGCAGCTGACTGGGCTAGCGCTTGGGCATCGGTGTTGACAGTCCAAAATTCAACCCCACTCACGTCGCTGGCGATCATGCGGTTAACGGCATTGCCCCCACCCCCGCCGACGCCAATGACTTTAATTCTGGCAACGCTACCTGGCACGATGTTGTCACTCCTGGATTCTTCCCTGGGCGTTCCCTTGGTATCTTGAGCTTGGTTTAAATGTAACCCTGAGTTACTAAAGGGATTTGAGTTATCCACTGCAAGTGAATTACCCGCATATGTTGCGGTTTGGGAACTTTGATGGGCAAGCCCTAGTTTACTATTGAGCGTCATTGCAATAGGGAAGGGTCAATAAACAACTTTTCAATTTTAGGTAGCGATATGAGTCAACTATAGGGTAAGTTGATCGAAAAACCAATGAGCGCGATCGCGACGTTAATGTTCTTGAAGAGGTAATCAGCCAAAGGGCTAGGTACTAGGGATTTTAAATGATTTAATGTAATCTTCATAGTACTCCTTGCATGATTTTAAGGATTGCGCCGTTCTACTGTATCATTGGCTTTTGTCATTTGAATTGAAGGGAACTCTGGGTTTTTAAGGTCGATATACGCAATTTGGCTGGCTTTTAGATGGGTTGGCAATTCTCGCATTCTATCGAGAACGGTGAGTTGATAAGCAAATCGTGAACTGTAAGCACCAAAATGTACCTTTCCCAGCTCGGTTTTGAGAATTAAATTGGCTGGATCTTGGCAATCAATCTCTAAAACTTTGATGGGACTGTGGCTCACCGCCTGATAAAGTTCAGGCCAATAGGGGCGATATAGTTCGCTCAAGCCAATAACTTTTAGTTTCGGCAATGCCATAGAACTATTTAGAGCGGTGTAGCTATGTATTGGCATCCATACACCCTGGCGATCTAATAGTCCCACTTGCGAGGAACGAGATGAAGTTTTAGGGTTGGGCATACTTTGGGGCTGAGCGATCGCCACTGGCTGTCGCTCTTTCACTTGTATTGTCAAGCTCGGAGGTACGAGTTGGCGGGTAACTGTAGCATGGGCAATCGGAGCTTGAGACTCCAGCAATTCAGCAATTTCTTGCGGTTGCATCCGCCATAAAGACTGTGGATAAGAGAGGGTAAGCATCGACCTAATGGCTGATGCTCCTAAAAACTTATTGCCCTCAATGGCAATTTGCTCTGGTTTGCGGATCACCCAGCCGGGTAAAGTTGTCACCCAGACTACGCTACCTGCTAACCCCGTAAGAGCTAAACTTCGCCAAACCGCCTGAAAAGATTTAATCTGGCGCTGGCGACGCAACTTTTGACGCCGACTCGTCAATTCTGCTTGAGAGACTGATGCAAAGCTTGTCATCCTAAAAAAGTCAATTATGTGACTGTAAAGTTATGAATGGCAGTTGTACTTGTAGAAAAACCTAATAAAACTGCACAAAACCTGTGTTAATAACTCGCCTGTCTGCTCATAGCCAGCTATTTCCGAAATCAAAACCTGTCTTAAGGGTACTCCTACATCGGACAAGTGGAAGTATTAATTTGCTTTCCGGTTTGTGTGGAATTATTAGTTTTTCCCTAAGTGTTGTTTCTTTCATTCATCCTCAATCCTCACCCATCGGGAGGGTAATGCTGCCCCATATGTTCTAGCCGCTAGTCTAAATTCTAGAGTTTAAAGCCTAAAGTACCTTCTGTGCCCACGTATGCTTGATTTATCTTTAATTTGCAATGTTGCACGAATGCAAGCACTTCCCTAGCTAGCGTACTTTTGCATTTCGAGGCAAGCAGCCTGCGCGGATTGGGGTTAGGGCAATATCTGATATTAATAGTGGTACCAGACTGAGTAATTATGCCAGATGTTGTCAGTTTCCTGTGGGGGATTGACACCCCTCTTTAAGGGCAAGGTTTGTGGGTTCACCGCACAATAAGGATGTTCAGCTTGCCTTTAAGCTAGGAGAAATTTAAGCAATAGGCCAGACAGCTAATATAGCGATCGCTAATGTAAAATTTGCAACAGTCTTTCGCGCCCATAGCGCGAAGAGCAGTTTCTCCCAGTATCAGGACTGGGAGAAACTGGCCACCTGGGAACAACCAGACTCAAATCTATTGAGGGATCAATGAAACTGCATCTACCTTCCTTTTTCAAAGCGTGTAACCCCAGTAAAACCCTAATTTTCGGTAATCCAGAGGATCGTCAGTACTATATCGATTTTTCTGACGTGCGAGGTGGCAAAATTATCGAGGCTTTAGGGCGAACTATAGTTCGCATTTCACCCGATGAGCCTACCTGTCAGCTATTTACAGGACATATTGGCTGTGGCAAATCCACAGAACTTCAGCGGCTAAAAGCCCAGTTGGAGCAAGAGAAGTTTCATGTGGTTTATTTTGAGTCAAGTCAAGACTTAGATATGGCTGATGTCGATATCAGCGACATTTTGCTCGCGATCGCCAAGTCGGTGAGTGAAAGCTTGGAAGCCATAGGAATTATCCTCAAACCCACCTACTTCAACAACTTATTCAAAGAAGTCAAGGATTTTTTGCAGACACCCATCGAGCTTTCGGGCGAAGCTCAGTTGTCGGTTGGTATCGGCAAAATTACTGCCAAAACAAAAGAAAGCCCCAAACTACGGGATCATCTTCGTCAAATATTAGAACCTCGAACCGAAGGCGTGTTAAAAGCCATTAATGAAGAAATATTGGCAAAAGCACGCGAGCAACTGAAGTTACGCGGTCAAAAAGGTCTTGTAGTGATTATAGATAACCTGGATCGCGTTGATGCTCGACCGATGTCTGGTTCTGGGCGTACTCTCCCCGAGTACCTATTTATCGACCGGGGCGAACAGTTGCGCCGTCTGAACTGCCACCTAGTCTACACTCTCCCGCTGGCGTTAAATTTTTCAAACGAATACGAAGCCCTCAAGAATCGCTTAGGGGGTGGTGTGGCTCCCAAAGTGTTGCCAATGGTGCCGATTCAACTGCGTCATGGGGGTGACTATCCAGAGGGAATGGCTCTGCTGCGACAGCTTGTGCTAACAAGAGCTTTTCCAGATGTGGAGGCGACAGAGAGGCTGGGGTTGCTGCCAGAGCTTTTTGACAGTATAGAAACCCTGGATCGCTTGTGCCGCATTAGTGGCGGTCACGTGCGGAATTTGCTGGGGTTGCTGTTTAACTGCCTGCAACAGGAAGATCCACCCTTCTCTCGCAGCTGTTTGGAGAGCGTAATTAAAGGCTACCGCGACGATCTGGTTTTAGGGATTGATGAGGCTGAATGGGAGTTATTATTCCAGGTCGTGCAACAGCAGCTTGTGAAAGGGGACAAAGAATACCAAACCCTATTACGAAGTATGTTTGTTTTTGAATATCGCGATGATAAAGGCCGATGGTTCGGTATCAACCCAGCTCTTGCAGAAACCGAAAAATTTCAGTCTTTGGTAGTTGGGAAACCAATTGCGCCTGCCCGCTATTAGCTATTAGTTAATAGCTGATATTGGCTGGATTGAGTCAGGAATAGAGGATAGTGGGAGGTTCGCTATTCTCTATTCCCTAGTACCCATTTAAGCTTTTTGCCACTCCTTCCCATAGCTTTTTAAGAATGTAACGAAGCAGGCGGAACCAACACGGAGTAGACTTAGATAAGAGGAGTAATTAAGGCGACTTCATATCACTATAAAGATGTGATCCAGATCATATTATGTTGTGATATGAACGGTTCTAGTGCATGGAGGCTGTTAGGAATAACATAAGTGTGGTAAAAGAAATATATCTCGAATTGAAGATGATTTAGAAACGTACTTAAGGGGAAAATAAGGGCGAACGCTGCTTAAATCCTGGCTTTAAAAGCTAACAAAAGGATTGAGGAGAGCGATCGTTCTCCCCACAGTAGATAGCGATCGCTATAAGAGTTTTGAAACCTGCTCCTAGCCTCAAAAAGCGGCTAGGAATGCTAATGCTCTGGAAACTTAAATCCTTAGCAGTGTTTAGCATTTGGTCAAAATGTTTTTGTAGCGTTTAGCAATTAGCAATTAGCTAATATCTAACAGGTAAGATCGAACAGCTAACAGCTAACAGCTAATAATGACGGAGTTAGCCCAACCCGAAGAAGTAGCCGCGTCCAACGATCGCTCCTTGAAAACTTTATCAAGGGCAATTACTCTCTCAGTCGGGCAATTTGCACTAATTTTGGTGCGCTGTAACTATGCAGCCTTGCAGCAGCTTCAACAGCAGCGACTGCAAGAAATCTGCTGCGTCCGCCTGAGCCAGCTATTCCTGCCTTCGTCTATCAAGACCTTGTACACCACCATACTCAAAGCTTTGGCATCTGAGCCGACACCACAAATGGTATTCGGCTTAGAGTCAGTAACAGCAATTGACCAGGTGCTAATTTCTACAAACCAGGTACGGGACGAGTTTCGCAAAAACTTGACCTTCCCCTTAGTGTTGTGGGTGACAGATGAAGTGCTACAAAAGCTAACGCGGTTTGCTCCCGACTTCAAAAGTTGGGCAGCTACCTCTATTAAGTTTGAACTGGACAATGACGAGTTAATTGCTGTGTGGCGTCAAACGGCTTTGGAGCTGTTTACTACTATTTTGCAAAGCGGAGTTGGGGAGTTTCTGCCCAATCATGCTCTCGATCTAGCACCGGGTTGCCGCCGACGCGGGGAACTTGAGTCGGCGCAAAGAGATTTGGCATCTCGGGGCATCAGTTTAGAACCCATACTACAAGCTACCTGGGAATTTATACTGGGTCGAGATGCCTATGCCACCGACCAGTTGGACGATGCCTTAGAACATTATCGGCAGTCCTTGCAGATTGGGAATGGGCTTGAGTCTCTTGTCACTTGTCCGTCGTCCGTCGTCTTTCGCAGCCCCCAGCATGAGGCTACCAGCCCTTCATCTCTAACCCCTACTACCAATTCCCCAGCAGCGATCGCGGGGATAGTACTATTTCACATCGGGCTGTGTTATTCCCGTAAGGCTAGTATGGAACCAACACAGAGCGAAAATCACTGGGAGCAAGCCAGGGGGTATTTCCAGCAATCTTTAGAAACGTTTGAACGGCAAGATCGCCCAGACTTAGCGGCTGAAATTTACAGTCATTTGGGTGAGGTGCTGCGGCGTGGGGAAGCGTGGGAAGATTTGCAAGCTTTGGCTTATCGGTCGCTGACACAGGCAGAAACTTATAATAGTCCCGTGCTGCTGGCTCAGGCTTACGGCTTTTTAGCGTTCGTTGCGCGATCGCGGCAAAACTCTGTAGAAGCTGGTCGATTAGCTGAACTCGCTTTGGAACATTTGGCTCAATCCCCGACTGCACGAAGCCAGCAACGGGGGTTATATCTATTAATTGTGGGTTCATCTCTGCGGCAGGTAGGACAGCTAGAAGCAGCGGTTCATTACCTAGAACTGGCGCGAGACGAAACTGAGCCGCAAAAAATTAACCAGGGACTGGGGTTTAAACCAGGAGTAAGCCCGCAGCTTTATATTGATATTTTGGAAGAACTGCGATCGCTCTACTTCGAGATGGGCCAATTTTGGTCGGCGTTTCAACTCAAGCAAGAGCAAAGGTCAATCGGGCAGCAGTATGGGTTTTCTCCCTTTTTGGGTGCTGCTCCATTACAACCCCACCCGGCTGGATTGGGAGCAGCAAGCGCCCAAATTGCTGCCGCAGGTCGTCAGCAAGATGTCAATCGCTTGATCGAACGCATCAGCCGCAACGACCATAAACTAACAATAATTCACGGTGCTTCCGGCGTGGGCAAAAGTTCCCTGATTAATGCCGGGTTAGTACCGCAACTAAAGGTTAGCATCCTGGGCGCAAGACAAACATTGCCCGTAGTGCTGCAAGTTTACACAGATTGGTTAGCAGAATTGGGCAAGCGTTTGGCAGAAGCCAGAGGAGAACTAAGGAGTTTCTCGTCCGGCGACCTCCGTCAATACCAGCCTTCAGACGCCCAAGTTATTGTCAAACAGATCGAGCAAAATGCAGGGCAAAACTTGCTAACGGTGCTGATTTTCGACCAGTTTGAAGAGTTTTTCTTTGTAGGCGCTGGAACTGAGGCACGGCAGCAGTTTTATGATTTTTTAGCGCAGTGTCTAAATCTTCCTTTTGTGAAAGTTATTTTATCGCTGCGTACAGATTTCTTGCATTACTTGTTGGAGTGCGATCGCCATAGCAATCTGGATGTCATAAACAACAATATCCTCGATAAAGATATTCGCTACTGCTTAGAAGATCTTTCCCCAGAAGACGCCAAATCAGTAATACTCAGCTTAACCCAATGCCAGAACAGACCAGTCAGTTCTCCGCCTCTGGAACCGGAGCTGATAGACGCATTCGTGCGAGATCTAGCAAGAGAGCGGGGATCGGTTCGCCTGGTTGAGTTACAGGTAGTAGGCGCTCAACTGCAAGCAGAACAAATTAAAACTCTCGAACAATATCAGCAACTCGGAGCCGATCCTAAAGCAGCACTGGTCGAGCGATCGCTGCGAGACGTTATTAGGGATTGCGGACAAGAAAACGAAGATGCCGTATGGTCAGTCTTGTTCTCCTTAACCAACGAGAGGGGCATCCGACCCCTAAAAACTAAGCCAGAGTTGTTCATCTCATTATTCGCCATCGATTACCATGAAAAATCAACAATCAATAGCCAACAAGTAACCCTAGACTTAATTTTCAATATTTTGGTCGGCTCAGGCTTAGTGTTGCGCGTGCCAGAACAGCCAGAAAACAGATATCAACTCGTTCACGATTATCTGGTCGAACCAATCCGCAAGGTCTACCATCAGCGATCGCAATTGAACATGGCAGTACAGCTAGCCAGCAAAGAAGAGCAAGAGACGCAATTAATCGCCTCTCTGCATCGGGTTCGCAAACAAAAACTACGAGCCGTTGCTATTGGCATTACCATGAGCATTTTTGCAGTGGCAGCCGTTGCGTTTGCCTTGGGAGCCGAAACAGAAAGAAAACGGGCTGTTATCGCCGAAAACAACGCGCAACTAAGCGCTCGGAGCGCTTCTTCTGAAGCCCTGTTTGTCTCTCATAAAGAATTTGATGCGCTAATAGAAGGATTGAGAGCGGGGCGACTGTTACAAAAGTCATCAGGGGTAGAAACAGATACCAAGATACAAGTGCTGACCGCACTAGAGCAGGCGGTTTACGGCGTCAAAGAGCTAAATCGCTTAGAGGGCCATGCTGATGTAGTCTGGCATATTTGTTTTAGCCCCGATGGTAAAACAATCGCTTCAAGCAGTCGCGACAAAACCGTGAAACTCTGGCGAACAGACGGCACGCTCATAAGTACCCTCAAAGGGCATAAAGATAGCGTTACGAGTGCCAGTTTCAGCCCGGATGGTCAGAAAATTGCCTCTGCTAGTTGGGATAATACGGTGAAAATCTGGCGATCTGATGGAGTTTTGCTTCAAACGCTCCAGGGACATGGGGGTTATGTTTTTAGCGTTACTTTCAGCCCAGATGGTCAAAGTATTGCCTCTGCTAGTGCCGATGGCACGGTGAAAATTTGGACGGTTGGGGGCAAGCTACTCAAAACTTTAAAAAGTCATCAAGGAGGCGTTACCTGGGTAACTTTTTCACCGGATGGTCAGTTAATTGCCTCAGCTGGTGAGGACAAAACAGTAAAGCTGTGGGATCGCACTGGCAAAATGCTCAAAACCCTAGTCGGTCATACAGGCAAAGTCAACTACGTCAGTTTCAGTTCAGATAGTCAACAACTTGCTTCAGCCAGCGATGACAAAAGGGTGAAACTCTGGGATCGCACTGGAAAACTGCTCAAAACTTTCGACGGGCATGCGGCATGGGTATTTGGAACGAGTTTTAGTCCCGATGGCAAGATACTTGCGGGGGCGAGTAAAGACAACACGGTAAGACTGTGGCAGCGCGACGCCTCTGAAGAAGATGCACTGCCCCCACAACTTCTGCAAGGGCACGGCGATGGTGTAACCAGCGTACAATTTAGCCCGGATGGTAAGACTATTGCCTCAGCTAGTTACGACAAAACGGTGAGGATATGGGAGCGCAAAGAGCGCGGGCGCAAAACTTTAACGGGGCATAGCGATGAGGTTATAGATGTCAGCTTCTCGCCAGATGGTCAGACTATCGCTTCTGCTAGTGCAGACAACACTATTAAACTCTGGAACCGCGCTGGCAAATTGCTAACAACATTAAAAGGACATACAGATAAGGTTCTTAGCGTTACTTTTTCGCCGGATGGCAAGATGATTGCTGCTGCCAGTAGGGATAAGAAGGTGAAACTGTGGAGTAAGACTGGGAAGTTAATTAAAACTTTGATCGGTCATGCTGATTGGGTATTGGATGTTAGCTTTTCACCAGATGGGAAATTTTTAGCATCTGCCAGTCGGGACAAGACGATTAAAATGTGGAGTTCGACGGGCAGTTTGATTAAGACGTTGAAGGGACATGGCGATCGCGTTAACAGCGTCACTTTTAGCCCCGATGGTCAATTGATGGCTTCTACTAGCGATGACAAGACGGTAAAACTCTGGACATCTGAGGGGAAGTTACTCAAAACTCTCCAAGGCCATTTAAATTGGGTTTTGGATGTCAGCTTCAGTCCCGATGGACAGCAGTTGGCTTCGGCTAGTTATGACAATACGGTGAAACTGTGGAATCGCCGGGGTGATGAGTTGAGAACTCTGAAAGGGCCTAGCGATAGTGTGGCGCATGTGAGTTTCAGCCCGGACGGTCAAATTCTGGCAACAACTAGCTGGGATAACCGAGTGCAGTTATGGCGGCTGGACGACACGTTGATTAAAACGTTAGAAGGGCATAGCGATCGCGTCACGAGTGTAAGTTGGCGTCCTGATGGCAAGGGGCTTGCGTCGGCTAGTAATGACGGTACGGTAATTTTGTGGAATCTAGATTTGGATGATTTGCTCAAACAAAGTTGCAACTGGCTGCATGATTATTTACAGACCAACCCAAAAGTCCGCGAGAGCGATCGCCAGCTCTGCGATAATTGAATTTTCAATGATAAATTAATTGCATAATTTATCATTCCTAACTCCTAATTGGCACTGCAATGGCAAACGTTCGCTTAGAAGGAATTACGCGCACCTTTGGCAAAGTAGTTGCCATCGAAAACATTACCTTTGAAGTACCAGACGGGCAATTTTGGGTGATGGTAGGGCCATCGGGATGTGGTAAATCTACAATTATGCGGACGATTGCTGGTCTAGAATCGGCAACATCAGGCAATCTTTATATCGGGGATGTTCTAGTTAATGGGATTCCCGCACGTCAGCGAGATGTGGCGATGGTGTTCCAGAATTACGCGCTTTATCCGCATATGACTGTAGCTGAAAATCTGGCTTTTGGTCTGCGGATGAGGCGAGCTGATGATACAAAAATAAGGGAAAGGGTGGAAACTGTTGCGCGATCGCTGGATATTTCCCACTTGCTAGATCGCAAACCCGCTCAGTTATCTGGGGGACAGCAACAGCGGGTAGCATTGGGGAGAGCGATCGCGCGTCAACCAAAAGTTTTTCTACTAGATGAACCGCTATCTAATCTCGATGCCCAGCTTAGGGACGATACGCGGGCAGAATTAAAACAACTACATCAGAAAGTTGGAATTACTACTATCTACGTCACGCACGATCAAGTTGAGGCGATGACGCTAGCAGATAAAATTGTGGTACTCAAGGGGGGAAAAATTCAACAAATTGGCGACCCCCAATCTATTTATGCTCGTCCTGCTAATAGGATGGTTGCCACTTTCTTAGGCAGCCCGCCAATGAATATTTTACCTGTAACTTATACAGGGGAGATGTTCCAGTTAGGCGATCGCTCTTTAGCTTGTCCTGCGACTATTAAAGATAAGTTACAACCAAGGCAGGGCCAAGGTTTTGATTTAGGTATTCGCGGCGAGCATATATGGATTGACGAACCGCAGAGGAGCAGAGAAAACAGAGAAGAAAAGGAAGAAAACTATGGGGAACTGGTTGTTGAGGTTAAGGTTGTAGAACCTTTGGGGAGGGAGACTTTAGTGCGTGCTAGTTTGCCTGGGTTAGATGCGTTCGTTAATTTTCAAGTGGATGGTAATTGGCGGGGAAGAACAGGCGATCGCGTTTCTATTCACCTCGACCTAGATCGGTTGTTTGTCTTCGATCCTGCTACTGGCGATACTTTATATCCGTTAAGGTGAAATTCTCCTCGTTTCATCACCGCAGGTCATCACACCATTTTGATAACTTGGAACGCTAATTTTGCTGATATCCGCAGAATTAGCCTCACATAAAATTGTCTGTGTTGTCATCTGTATTGTCATATTATCGTTACCAGTCTTTGAATCTATATTGTTATCGGGTGTTAGGAACACGCCCCCAATATCACTTTTGAGACCCTTATTTTTAGCAATACCGTAATTAAAGGCAGCAGTTTTTGTACTTTTGGTTGAATACTGGTAGTTTGCAGTGCGAGGCGGAATGCCAACGCCCAAAGCCGCGATGGAATTGGAAAACTTTTCTTTTTCTGTATAGTAGGCTTGCTGTCCTTTATTTAGTGAGTATACATATGTTTTGGATTCTGACTTTTTGCTTGTATTTGCACAATTCAGAAAACTTGGCAAAGCAAGAGCAGCCAGTATCCCAATAACGAGCATAACAACAAGAAGCTCGATTAAGGTAAAGCCGCGATGCTGATGTTTGTTTAATAAATATTTCAATAATTGAACTCGGATTGCCATGTTCATTGGTAGACCCTCTGAGAAAAAAAGAAAAATAGCGATCGCGCTAATTTAATGAAAGCAATTTTTGCAGGAGCCGCACTTGTTATAATTTTACATCAAACCCATTATCGTCACCTCCTGCTAAGTTCTTTCGTTCCAGTACCGCAGGCTAAAATTCCCTTTTCATATGTTGGGTTCTCAAATTCGTTAGAAGTAGGGGAAGCCGCCTCGCATACAATTGTTGCGATACTTCCAGTTCCCGGATTGGCAACAAAGACTCCACCAACATAGCTTTTATGCTTATCTTTGCGGGATATTGCATAGTTAAATACAGCTTTATCGTTACTAGGAACAATTGCTAAGGTATGAGTTTTCGTCTGTGCTTTAATGCCACCATCTAATTTGTTGAGCGAATCAGAAAGTTCTTTTTTTTCTGAGTAATAGGCTTGCTGCGCTTTGTTCATAGCTTCAACAAATCTTATCCCTTCCCTGTGCCCGCATTTACTGGATACGTTAAGCAAACCAGGCAAAAAAATAGCAGTAATCACGCCCCCGCTAACTGTTATAGCTAGCAAACCAATCCAAAATAAACCTTTTTTATTAGCACCTATTGGCAGAGGCGTTGTAAATTCCGCTTTACTTCCGATAAGAGAGATATTCTCTTGAGGAGTTGCTCTTGCTTCTACCTTTTTTGGTTTATTTTCTCTTTTTAACATAATTATTCAGCCTAGAAACCTTGGTTATTTTATATTTGCTTACTGGCGATCGCTAACTGTTTCAATCTGTACGCTGTACAACAAACGGCGATAACACAGCTGTGTCTTTCTCTGCTGGTATTTCTTTTCGCCATGCTGTTATTCCGCCTGATAAAACTGCCATCTTTAAACCTGTTTCTTGTAGCAATTTATAGGCTTTGACGGAACGCGGGCCTTTAGCGCAATAAAGTACAAGCGTAGGCTGTGTTTGATTTGGCTTAACGCTTTTTTTTACAAGTTCGCGGATTTGCTCAACTCCTATGCCAGCTTCAATGTCAGTAATGGGTACGATCGGGCTTTTACCAATACGATCTTCAACATATTCTTCAGGCGATCGCACGTCAATCATTAATACTGGCTTCAGCTTCACAGCACGTAATTCTGCTACTGTAACTTGTTGGGGAAATTTACCAGTAAGTATCGATTCAATGTCTACACCCGTAATAACGGTAGCTGTCCCTAAAACACCAATACTAAAAGCGCCAATTCCCAACATTACAGGTAAAGGACGAAAATAACTTCGGATCTTAGCCAGCATTTATCTAGCACCCTCCAACCAGGAAAACTTTGATTTTTCCACCATAACAACTGCACTGCCCAGATGTCACTAGACAATTTTGGATTTCCCCTCATTCCAGGTAGAACCTGGGAACGCAGACTGGGAGAACCTACCTCGCTTCTTTACAAAGAGACAAAGCCTCTAGTTCTACTTAGGAACAAGAAACTATCGTGTTAATTAAGATTTAAAAATTCCCAGGGTTATATTCCCTTAAAAATTTATGTTTTTACGAGTGCGAAATGGATGTAAAATCTGCCCAATATAGCCAGAAGGAATGCGCTCGGATATACCATAGCGATCGGGCATTTTCCCCCCAGGCATATAAAGCGTTCCAAATATTAAATCTAAAAAAGGTAACTGGGCGGCGAAGTTTTTATTATAGGCTTTTTTATCTATACTATGATGCCAATGATGAAATTCTGGCGTGGCAACAAACCACTTAAACCATCGAAATTTCAATTTGATATTGGCATGAATAAAAAAAGCTATAAAAGCACTAAATATAATGTATCCAGCAAATGTCTCTTTAGTAAATCCTAAGATGTACAGGGGGATAACCTGAAACATCTTTGTAAATACTTGATCTATAGGATGCACGCGCACGGTAGCCAACCAGTCTAGCTGTTCAACACTATGGTGAACTGCATGAAATTTCCAAAGCCAGGGAATTGTATGGTTTAGTTTATGAGCTGTATAATATCCAATATCTGATATTAAAACTGCTTCTATAAACTGCAACAAAAGTGGTTGAGAAGCAACTAATATTTGTAGTTGAGTATTTAATAAGCCTTTAAAAATATGTCCGATTAATAAAACGCTAATTGCTAGTTGGGTTCCTCTCCCAATAAAATAGCCTAAAAAATAATAAATGGCATCAGTTGTCCATGCTTGACGAAATATTTTTTGTTCGTGTAATGCAAATATTCTTTCTATAGGAACCAAGATAAAGAACAGGATAAGGAATCCTTTTATAACATCAGTAACCATAGGGGTTAAGCATGGGGTGGGGACTGCCCACCCTACTTTTCTAAACAACTTGCTCGATCTGAGTCTGTTTTAACTCACCGGGAGCAACTGCGCCATACTCTGTAATAATTGCTGTAATTAAGCTGGCGGGGGTGACATCAAAAGCGGGGTTGTAAAACTCTACGCCAGTTGGACAAATGATGGTGTCGCCAACTTGGTATATTTCAGATGGGTGGCGTTCTTCTATAGGAATTTGGCTGCCACTGGCTAACTCAAAATCAACTGTAGAAAGGGGCGCTGCTACGAAGAAGGGGACGTTATGAGCTTTGGCGACAAGTGCAAGGCTGTAAGTGCCAATTTTATTAGCGGTGTCACCATTGGCGGCAATTCTATCAGCACCAACGACGACGGCATCAATCAAACCCTGCTTCATACAATGAGCAGCCATACTATCAGTAATCAAGGTGACTGGAATGCCTTCTTGGACGCATTCCCACGCGGTTAGTTTGGCACCTTGTAAACGAGGGCGAGTTTCATCTGCATAGACTCGCGCTAGGCGATTTTCGCGCCAAGCGGAACGCACGACACCCAAGGCTGTACCATAGCCTGCCGTTGCCAATGCCCCGGCGTTACAGTGGGTAAGAATAGTCAGTTTAGCTGGATTAGCGGGTAGGACTTTTAAACCGTTGTCGCCTATTGCTTGACAGGTTTGGATGTCTTCGGCGTTGATAGTTTGGGCGGTTTTGAGTAGAGTTGTTTTGAGTTCTTCTACTCCCCCAAGGGACTCGTAGGCGGTTTTGAGCATGCGCGCGATCGCCCAAAATAAGTTAACAGCCGTTGGACGAGTTTCCCGCAACATCTGGGCAACTTTCTCCAACTGAGTCAAAAACTCATGCCTGTCTTGTGTCTCAATTTCTCGCGCCCCCAGGTACATTCCGTAGGCAGCAGCAACACCAATTGCAGGTGCGCCCCGAACTATCATGGTTTTAATTGCCTGCGCCATGTCCTGGCTACAGCTAATTTCGACAAAGGTATATTCGGTGGGTAGACGGTTCTGGTCGATTAGTAAAACTCGGTCTGCGTTCCAAATTACGGGATACACCTGGTTGGCGGAAGACGACATATCAGTTGTTGGTTGTTGGGGGTTAATATGCTAGTTTCTAACAACTTAACTCATATTTACTCGTCTTTTCCAAAAGTTTATGGCCAACTAGCATCTATGAAAGTTGATAGTATTGACCGCTACGTTCTTACCGTCCATAACATAGGGTTAACTTGTGAATTCTATTCCCGCGTGTTGGGAATGCAAGTTGTCACCTTTGGGGAATAACCGTAAGGCGCTGAAATTTGGCCATCAAAAAATTAACCTTCATCAAGTTGGGCAAGAATTTCAGCCAAAAGCTTTAAACCCGACTGCTGGTTCAGCCGATGTTTGTTTTATTACAAATATGCCTTTGAAACTGGCGATCGCCAGAGTTAAGTCAAGTGGTATTGAAATTATAAATGGCCCCGTCACAAGGACAGGAGCCATAGGAAGTATTGAATCTATCTATGTGCGCGATCCAGACGGTAATTTAATCGAAATCGCGAACTATTTAGAGTTATAAGGTGGGCAATTGCCCACCCTATCTACTTACTTAACCGCTGACAATTGACGGCT
Source organism: Microcoleus sp. FACHB-831 (assembly GCF_014695585.1). Taxonomy (NCBI): domain Bacteria; kingdom Bacillati; phylum Cyanobacteriota; class Cyanophyceae; order Oscillatoriales; family Microcoleaceae; genus Microcoleus; species Microcoleus sp. FACHB-831. The sequence goes on from NZ_JACJON010000010.1 coordinate 65,504, forward strand.
AAAAGATTTCCGCACTCGGTCGGCAATTTGAGGGGGTGTTAAGCCCAGTTCTGCCATAGATTGTTCTGGCGTTGCATGATCTACTAATACATCAGGTACGCCAATTCGCATCACTGGCACTAAGATGTCATTATCTAGCAAAGATTCAGCGATCGCGCTCCCAAATCCTCCCATCACGCAGCCTTCTTCCAACGTCACAACGCGACCAATTTTTTGAGCTAAAGGCAAAATCAACTCAGTATCCAGAGGCTTGGCAAATCGCGCATTAATAACAGTAGCTTCAATGCCATGTTCGCTCAAAATCTCCGCTACCTGCATCGCTGGATAAACCATCGAACCATAGCCCAGCATCAGCACGTCATCGCCTTGCCGCAAAATTTCTGCCTTACCGATGGGCAGTTCTTCCCAGCCTTCTTCCATCAACGGTACGCCGTAGCCATTGCCGCGTGGATAGCGCATCGCAATCGGGCCACTCGTATAGTTTACTCCCGTCGCAACCATCTGCTGAAGTTCTGCTTCATCTTTAGGAGCCATCAGCACCATATTAGGCAGACATCGCAGATAGGAAATATCGTACATTCCCTGGTGAGTCGGGCCATCAGCACCGACAATTCCAGCGCGATCTAGACAGAAGAAAACGGGCAGATTTTGGATGCAAACATCGTGAACAATTTGGTCGTAACCGCGTTGTAAAAAAGTCGAGTAAATCGCTACAACTGGGCGAATTCCCTCACAAGCCATAGCCGCAGCTAAGGTAACAGCGTGTTGTTCGGCAATCCCTACATCAATGTATTGCTTCGGTAATTTTGCGTGGAGTTTATCTAACCCCGTTCCGGTTGCCATTGCCGCCGTAATACCGACAATTTTAGGGTTACTTTCGGCTAATTTAACTAAGGCGTGGGAGAAGACTTTGGAGTAGGCGGGTGGCTTGGGTGAACTTGCGGGGATGGCTTTGCCAGTCACTAGGTTAAAGGGTGATTGGGCGTGATAGCCTACTTGGTCTTTTTCAGCTATTTCGTACCCTTTGCCTTTGACGGTTGCAACGTGAACCAAGACTGGCCCTGGCATCTGGTGTGCCTGCTTAAAGGTGGCAATTAGTTCCTCTAAATTGTGCCCGTCTACTGGCCCCATGTAGGTGAAGCCGAGTTCCTCAAACACCGCGCCGACTTTGGGAACTGCCAGACGCTTCATCCCTTCTTTGACCCGTTCCAGTTCTGGGGATAGGGATTCGCCAACGAAGGGAATGTGCTTGAATTGTTCCTCTAGGTTATCCGTGAGGAACTGCATCGGCGGGCTGAGGCGCATTTTGTTGAGGTAGCGGGGAATTGCGCCGACGTTGGGCGAGATAGACATCTCGTTATCGTTCAGCACTACTAGCAGCTTGGTTTTGGGCAAGTGTCCTGCATGGTTGATGGCTTCTAATGCCATACCACCAGTAAGTGCGCCGTCGCCAATTACTGCCGCTACTTTGAAGTTTTGGCCTTTGAGATCTCGCGCTAGCGCCATGCCCAAAGCGGCTGAAATACTTGTGGAAGCGTGACCAGCACCGAAGTGATCGAATTTGCTTTCGCACCGCTTGAGGTATCCGGCAACTCCGTCTTTTTGCCGCAGCGTGTCGAAGCAATTGTACCGCCCGGTGATTAGTTTGTGTGGATATGCTTGGTGTCCGACATCCCAGATTACTTTATCGCGGTCTAAGTCTAATGTCTGGTATAGGGCTAAGGTTAGTTCTACGACTCCCAATCCCGGCCCCAAATGTCCGCCATACGTGGCGACGGTTTGGAGATGCTTTTCCCGAATTTGACGAGCAATTTGCTGGAGTTGACGAATCGAAAGACCGTGCAACTGGTTGGGATGGGTAATTTCACTCAGGTGCATTCCTGGTTTCCCTCTGAAGCTTTAAAGATGGGTTTTTTCTTATCTCTTTAAACTTTAATGGATTTGGTGCGATCGCCCTCGATTGGGAAATGTTTAATTAGGTGTAATTCCCCCCTCCCCCCATTTTCCACTAAGGCGATCCCCTTGTGCTGGGCGCAAGCGGCTATAGTTCCTGACATTTTGTAGGCGAACAGCCGCGTGATGATGCTCTTTGTGGCAAAATGCATTCGTCGTCTACCTACAATCAGAACTAAAATATTTTTGGGCAAGCGGCGATTTCTCATATCGCTCCGATACAAATATCTATTGAATTACCACAAATTAACGCAATAGTAATGTCTTCTCAACATTTATTTTTGGCAGTAACTCGAAATCGGCGCGATCTAGAACTTATAAATAATTTTTATTATCCGGGAGAATATTCGGGTATCGGTACTAACAACGTATATTCGCTAAATCAACCTATTAGCCAATTCAAATATATTTTTTGTTGGTGGATAGTGAATATTTGGAGTTATTGCCGGATAGGGGAAATAAATGCGATCGCGCTAGGTAAGAAGGCAAATTATCTTTGTCTTACTCTAGCCCTGCAAAAGTATCACCTCGCAGCATTATATTGTTTAATCCCCGTGCGGTCGAAGAGTTGCTGTAAATTATTCTGAACCTGATAAATTAGCCAAAATGAAACGAATTTTACTGCTATTTCTCGATAATAATGAGAATAGCCGCCTATTGTTGGAATGGTTGACAAGCCGCTATGAGATTATAGTACCCAATTTGACGGTAGAGGCTGCTGAACTACTTGATGAATCTTTTGATTTGTGCATTTTAGATGGTGGGGCTTTAAACCTTTTTGCGGAACGGGTGCGAGTTAGGAAAAAAGCTTCTCTTCCTGTATTTCTTCCCTTTCTTTTAGTAACTTCTACGCCAGATGAGGCGGCGATCGCGGGGCAACTTGGGCAGAGCTTTGATGAGGTAATAGTTAGTCCGACTGAGAAGTTACAATTGCAGGCACGGGTAAGAATTTTGTTGCAAAACCGCCAACTTTCTCTAGCTATCCATAATGCCAATCAAGAAATCAAAGGTCTCAATGAGGTAAAATCTCGCATGGTATCGATGGTTTCCCACGAGCTACGAAATCCTCTAAGTGCAATCCTTTTCTCTGCTCAGTTGCTACAGCAATTCGGCGATCGCTGTCCGCCAGAGGCAAAACGCAAATATTTCAATTTAATTCAAGAGCGCGTCGAGTACATGACTGGACTGTTAGATGATGTGCTAATTCTGGGATATGCAGAGTTGGCGATGCAGTTAAACCCACAATTGCTGGAGCTGGAAACTTTCTGCGGCAATCTCATAGAAGAGATCCAGCTGAGTGCTAGCGAGAAGCACGCGATCGTTTTTACTTTTGATAGCCGATACAGCCTGGTTTACCTCGATGAAAAACTGCTGGGTCACATTCTCAGTAATTTGCTAACCAATGCTATCAAATACTCGCCTGAAGGTGGCAAGGTAAGCTTGGAAGTTTCTTGCCTGGAGCGCGAGGTAATTTTCCGGGTTACAGATGAGGGTATTGGCATTCCCTCAGAAGACCAACTCCAACTATTTGAGTCATTTCACCGAGGCGCAAATGTTGGCAAGATTCAGGGGACTGGACTGGGCTTGGCTATAGTTAAACAATGTGTTGAGCGACATGGTGGCGCGATCGCCCTAAACAGCGAAGTCGGCGCAGGTACAACTTTTATTGTTACTCTGCCGCTTTCCTCAGCTATAAGCTAGACTGGGACTATATTTGAGCGATATGAGGAGAATCCGGCGATCGCTCTTAATATATCTTTATTTCTATCTAGTGATGGAATTTGTTATGGTGTTTTAAGTCTCAATTAAATAGTAGCAAAAAGTCATATTATTAGCAACCCCCTGGTAAATTAACTTTTTTACTAATATTTTGCATAAGGTTATAAGGATAATAAATATTGGATTTCGGTTTGAATATTGCCTCTAGCGTTAATTTCCAGTGTGGCAAACATTGTGTCAGTTAGGTAGATTCTGGGACGTTGCAAGATATTTTGTAAAAATTTAAGCCTGCCAACTTGATAAGATTCGTCGGAAACCCAGGAATATTCTTGACGGATTGCTTGGGAATAACGGCGATAGTTAGATACATCTGCGCCTAATATAGACAAGTCAGCATCCATGAGAATTTGGCTATCGATGTCGTTATCGGGGTAGCGATGAGTTTTTGTTTTCAAGATAAGGTTAGTCACAGAATTTATCAGCTTTGAGGATAATTTGAAGTAGTTTAAGAGGCTGGCGGCATATTCAGCACTTTTTTCTTCGTTATCGTTAGATTTAGCGTCATAAATAACATCGTGAAACCAGGCAGCAAAAGCAATTGTGTCAGGTTCGAGAGCTAGCGATCGCAACAACTCTATTACTTGCAAAACTTGGCTAACATGATCGAGATTATGATAAAAGCGATTTGGGCTGGAGTATAAATTTGCTATATCGAGAAATGTTTGGCGAGCGATCGCGCTATTAACGCCAAAATTTTGCAGCAAGTTTTGCCAACTTAATTCGAGGCTTAAAAACAAGGTACAAAATTCAGACATATATATAGATAGGTTTTGGGGATAGAGCGATCGCAGATGTAAAATCAGAGGTTTGCTCGTTCCCAGGTAGAACCTGGGAACACTAATTTAGAGGCTACTGCCTCACAAATCGCTCATTGCCAGGTAATAAAATGGGACGCAGCCGCTACCACGTACTAGGAAATCAGCCGCACTTTCTTACCTGTACGAGCGTCAATTGGATACCGTTATTCAGTAAAGTTGAGCTAGCACAAATTATTTTAGACTCCTTAAGTTTTCTGCAACGGCAGCAACGACTGGAATTGTACGCTTATGTAATCATGGAAAATCACATTCACCTGCTGGCATCTGCTACAAACTTGTCTTCATGAGATGCGTACCTTTAAATCATTTACAGCACGATCTATTGTTGACTTACTGGAAAAAACTCAAGCGAACTATATGCTAGAGCAGTTGAAGTTTTACAAACTACGACACAAAACAGACCAGGATTATCAGGTTTGGCAAGAAGGATTCCATCCGCAGGCTATTTTGAGTGAGGAAATGTTTATACAAAAGTTAGAGTATATTCACAATAATCCGGTTAGACGCGGCTATATAGACGATCCGGCTCATTGGCGGTATTCTAGTTACCGCAATTACATGGGACAGCCTGGTTTGTTGCAGGTAAAATTGCTCGATTTGTAATCTTTTTTCTCGTTACTCGTTTACTCGTTTACTCGTTTACTCGTTTACTCGTTTACTCGTTTACTCGTTTACTCGTTTACTCGTTTACTCGTTTACTCGTTTACTCGTTTACTCGTTTACTCGTTACCAGGTTCTACCTGGTAACGCAGTCTAGAGGCTCTGCCTCGCTTCAAAGTTAGGAGGCAGAGCCTCCCGAAGGCATTCCCAGGTAGAACCTGGGAACGAGGAACGAGGAAGCCTGGGAACGGGGAAGGAGGGGTTAGAAGAGATCTACTTTGTCGAATTTCTTTTCAGCCTGAGCGCGTGCTGCTTCTCCACAAGTGCGAGGAGTAGGGAATATCTTCCCAGGATTTGCTAAACCCTTGGGATTAAAAACTTGCCGCACCCACTGCATTGCTTCCAAATCAGACTCGGTGAACATATCAGGCATATAGCACTTTTTGTCTGCACCGATGCCGTGTTCTCCAGAAAGACTCCCCCCGACTTTTACGCAAAGCTTGAGGATTTCCCCCCCTAATTCTTCTACTTTCTCCAAAGCACCATGTACTGAATTATCGTAAAGAATTAACGGGTGAAGATTGCCATCCCCGGCGTGGAAAACGTTAGCGATAGTATAACCGTACTTCTGACTAAGTGCCTCAATTTCTTGCAAGACAAATCGCATCTGAGTCCGAGGAATAACCCCATCTTGTACATAATAATCTGGACTTAAATGACCTGCGGCGGCGAATGCTGCTTTGCGACCTTTCCACAATTTTAGGCGCGTTTCGAGATCGTTGGCAGTCGTAATGTTCCGCGCACCGTTCTTGAGACAAAGTTCCGCAATATGCTTTTTATTTGCAGCAACTTCCACTTCTAAGCCGTCTATTTCCACTAGCAAAATTGCAGCGGCATCGCGGGGATAACAACCAGTTGCTACAACGTCTTCGACGGCGTTGATGCTAACGTTATCCATTATTTCCATACCGCCAGGAATTATGCCAGCGCTGATGATATCAGAAACAGCTGCACCTGCATCTTCTATGCTGGTAAAATCTGCCAATAGAACGCAAATTGATTCGGCTGTTTTAAGAATTCTTAGAGTAATTTCTGTGGCAATTCCTAGCGTACCTTCAGAACCTACAAATAAACCTGTCAAGTCGTAGCCTGGTAGTTCTGGAATTTCCCCGCCAACATCTACAATCGAACCGTCTGGAAGAACAAGTTTTAATCCTAAAACGTGATTAGTGGTGACTCCATATTTAAGACAATGAACGCCGCCGGAATTTTCAGCAACGTTACCGCCGATAGAGCATACAATTTGACTTGATGGATCGGGAGCATAATAGAATCCTGCACCGCTTACAGCTTGCGTTACCCAGTTGTTAATTACTCCGGGTTGTACGACTACTCGCTGATTTTCTAAGTCTATGCTGATGATTTTTTTCATCAAGGCGGTGACGATGAGAACGCAGTCTTCAACAGGTAATGCACCGCCTGATAGACCTGTACCTGCGCCTCGCGCTACCCAAGGTACGGAGAAGCGATCGCATATTTTTACCACCTCTGCAACTTGTTCTGTTGTTCTCGGTAGGACTACGACCGCTGGTTTTTGTCTGTAGCTGGTTAAACCATCGCATTCGTAGGTAATCAATTCTTCCCGACGTTGCACTACGCCATTCTTACCGACGGCGGCTTCAAATTCTTTGATTATTGGTTGCCAGTTGCGCGTTGAGGTTTTGTCTTGGGTAATCATTAAGTGTTTCCTAAAGGTACTAAGTATTTTATAGGCTGTTTAATTCAGAGAGTATGTTTCTCTGATAGCGCGATCGCTGTTTTTCACATCCCCTATCTTTGAGCTAATTTTATGCATGAGGGTGATCCATTTCATAGATAGCATACTCTAAAGGTTGCCTGGGAAGATTGCATCGTTCTGTACTGTAAACAAATACCGAGCCTGTCTCAATTTTATATATCCAGGCGTGGAGGTTGAGTTGACCGTTGTGGATTTTGGAATGGATTGCGGGATAGGTTCGCAAATTTTCAATTTGCGTTATAACATTCTCCTCAATCGTAACGTTTAAAAGTTCTTCACCCTCTAATCCCTTATAATTTTCCTTGATCATCCTGCGGGTAGCTTCTGCGTGTTTTAACCAATCGCAAACTAAGGGCATATCTTCAGCAAGTGTATTCAGTTGCAATAATCCTCTCATAGCGCCGCAATCGGAGTGACCGCAGAGAATAATATCCTTAAGTCCTAAAGCTTGGACAGCATATTCTATAGCTGCACCTTCACCGCCATTTGTCGAACCATAAGGGGGAATGATATTGCCAACATTCCGCATGATGAATAATTCACCAGGCTTTGTTTGAGTAATTAAACTTGGATCGATCCGCGAGTCAGAGCAGGTGATAAAAAGTGCCCTTGGACGCTGTTTAAGTGAGAGCTGCTTGAACATCTCTCGGTTTTCGCTGAAGTAGTTAGTTTGGAAATCGTGCAGACCTTTAATTAACTTCCGCATAGGTCAGAATTTTCTAGGTACAAAAACAATATCTTTTACTTTATTTTTAGACCCGATGCGAGTTCGGTATCCTGTGCATCAGTTCAAAAAAATATTCGCTTTTTGGATATTATCCCCCAGAGTTGCGATCGCTTTCCCGATTACTACTTGCTCTTTTTGCTCTTGACAAACTCCTGCACTCGCTTCCAAACCTTCTCCAACAAATCAGAACTCTCTGCATCAAACCACTCAATTTCAGAATAAGCTCGAAACCAAGTAACCTGCCGTTTGGCAAATTGCCGCGTGTGCAAAACTGTTAATTCTTTCGCTTCTTTTAATGAAATCTCCCCTGCTAAATATTGCTTCATTTCTCTATAACCAAGAGTATCCAAGAGGGGCAGATCTTTACCGTATTTCTCACAAAGAAATTTTACTTCTGCTTCCCACCCAGCCGCTAACATTTGCTCGGTGCGCTGTTCGATGCGATGGGTGAGATGAGCGCGATCGCAATCTAAGCCAATCTGCAAAATTGGATAATCTGGTGGATTCTCTCCTTGCTGTTCCGAAATAGGCCGCCCGGTAACATAAAATACCTCTAGCGCTCGTAAAGTTCGCACCGGATCGTTGGGATGAATCTTCGCTGCCGCAGACAAGTCAACTTGTTGCAACATTTGATATAATTGAGTTTGAGCGAGGGAATAAAGTTGCGATCGCAACTCCATCTGCGGTGCTACCCTCGGAATCTTCAACCCCCGCGTCACCGCCTTAATGTATAAACCAGTACCACCAACCAGTAATGGAATGTCTCCCTGTTGATGCATCTGGTTAATCAAAGCTTGCGCCTGCTGCTGATAATCTGCCACAGTCAGAGTTTCCGTAGGATCGCAGATATCAATTAAATAGTGAGGAACAAGCTGTTGTTCTGCGACTGAGGGTTTAGCCGTGCCGATATCAAACTTGCGGTACACTTGGCGCGAATCAGCACTGACGATCGCAGATCCCAATCTTTGAGCCACAGCCAAGGCTAACCCAGACTTACCCGTTGCAGTAGCACCACAGATCGCGATTAGCATTTGACTCCTGCTTAAGTGGGTACATCCCCTGTATAAATTGCTCTTAAAACTGCCCTACGGTCGCCCTTAACCCTATTGTGCTATAATTTTGGAGTATTTTGTCATTTCAGAGCCGCTTATTGGCTCTAAACTCATTATCGGAGAATCCCTTGCATGACGAGCAGTTACAGCGCCAAGCAGCCTGATTACGGTGCGGATCAGATTCAAGTTCTGGAAGGTCTTGAAGCCGTCCGGAAAAGACCGGGGATGTACATCGGTTCGACGGGGCCGCGCGGACTCCACCATCTAGTTTACGAGGTAGTGGACAACTCGATTGATGAGGCTCTGGCTGGCTACTGTACCCATGTGGAGGTAGATCTAAACGCCGATGGTTCCGTGACGGTGACAGACGACGGGCGCGGCATTCCTACAGATACTCACTCCAAGACGGGCAAATCAGCCCTAGAAACAGTAATGACAGTCCTGCACGCCGGGGGCAAATTTGGTGGCGGTGGCTACAAAGTCTCTGGTGGTTTGCACGGCGTAGGTATTTCTGTTGTTAACGCCTTGTCCGAACGGGTGGACGTTACGGTGTGCCGCGACAACCGGATTCATACCCAACGATTTGAGCGCGGCATCCCCGTCACGGAACTCACCTCGAAACCCCTTAAAGAAAACCGCAGTGGAACATCAGTTACTTTCAAGCCCGATACGCAGATATTCATAACATCGGGAATAGAGTTTGATTATACTACTCTAGCCAGCCGCCTGCGCGAACTTGCCTACTTAAATGCGGGAGTAAAAATAACCTTTACCGACCATCGGCTAGAATTGCTCAAAACCAACGAGCCGAAGGTAGAAACTTACTGCTACAAGGGGGGCATTCAAGAGTATATCGCGTATATGAACGTCGATAAGCAGCCTCTCCACGAAGAAGTTATCTATGTATCGGGGGAGCGCAACAACGTTCAGATAGAAGTATCGTTGCAGTGGTGTAGTGATGCTTACACAGACCAGGTGTTGGGGTTTGCGAACAACATTCGCACGGTTGATGGGGGGACGCACCTAGAAGGTTTGAAAGCCGTCCTGACTCGCACCATGAATGCGATCGCTCGCAAGCGTAACAAACTCAAAGAAGGAGAGCCTAACCTCGCTGGTGAGAATATCAGAGAAGGTTTAACGGCGGTAATTTCTGTTAAAGTACCAGACCCCGAATTTGAAGGCCAAACCAAAACAAAATTGGGCAATACTGAAGTGCGGGGAATTGTCGATTCCCTAGTAGGCGAAGTATTGACCGAATATTTAGAGTTTCGCCCAAATGTTGCCGATGCCATTTTAGAAAAAGCAATTCAGGCATTTAAAGCAGCAGAAGCCGCCCGTCGCGCCCGCGATTTAGTGCGTCGTAAATCTGTTTTAGAATCTTCACCTTTACCAGGTAAATTAGCAGATTGTAGTTCAAGAGATCCTTCAGAATCTGAGATTTATCTAGTAGAAGGGGATTCTGCTGGTGGCAGTGCGAAACAAGGGCGCGATCGCCGCTTCCAAGCCATCCTCCCCCTGCGCGGTAAAATCCTCAACATCGAGAAAACCGATGACGCCAAAATCTACAAAAACAACGAAGTCCAATCGTTGATTACAGCCCTCGGATTGGGCGTCAAAGGTGAGGAATTCGACTCCTCACAATTGCGCTACCACCGCATAGTAATTATGACTGATGCTGATGTAGATGGAGCGCACATTCGTACTCTGTTGCTAACTTTCTTTTATCGCTATCAACGAGCGCTAATCGAACAAGGTTACATCTACATCGCCTGCCCTCCACTATATAAAGTAGAGCGCGGCAAAAATCACGATTATTGCTACAGCGATCGCGAACTGCAAGAATTAATCCGCCAGTTCCCAAGCAACGCAAAATACACCATCCAACGCTTTAAAGGCTTGGGTGAAATGATGCCTACGCAACTGTGGAATACCACGATGAACCCGGAAACTCGCACCCTCAAACAAGTGGAGATTGAAGATGCTGCCGAAGCAGATCGGATCTTTACCGTCTTGATGGGCGATCGCGTTGCACCCCGTCGCGAATTTATCGAAACCTACGGTTCCAAACTAAATCTCGCCGAGCTAGATATTTAGCCCAGCGGGCACTACCCGCCCTACAACTTGTCACTTTCTAGAGGCGCACCTAAGTGCGCCTTTTACTTATGTAAAAAATCTTAATGAAAATTCTCAGCAAATCGATCTAATGTTACGTTTTAGACGGTTTTCGATCCGGATTGAAACCAAGCTCCTCAATCAACTTTAGGGACAGTAATTTAGCATGAGCAGTAATTTAGCGACCAAACTGCGCGAAGGAACAAAAAAATCCCATTCGATGGCAGAAAACGTCGGTTTTGTCAAGTGCTTTTTAAAAGGCGTCGTTGAAAAGACCTCTTACCGGACCCTGGTAGCCAACCTTTACTTCGTCTATTCAGCGATGGAAGAAGAGATGGAAAAGCATCGCCAGCACCCCATCCTCTCGAAAATTTACTTTCCCCAGTTGAACCGGAAAAAGAGCCTAGAGCAAGACCTCACCTTTTACTACGGAACCAACTGGCGCGAACAAATCGCCCCCTCTCCAGCGGGTGAAGCTTACGTCCAGCGCATCCGGGAAATTTCTGCCTCAGAGCCAGAAATGTTAGTCGCCCACTCCTACACCCGTTACCTCGGAGACTTATCGGGCGGCCAAATTCTCAAAGGAATTGCTCAACGGGCAATGAACCTCTCCGACGGACAAGGCATCGCCTTCTACGAATTCCCAGATATTGCCGACGAGAAAGCTTTCAAGGCAACCTATCGCCAAGCCATGAACGATCTGCCCCTTGGTGATGACGTAGCGGATAAAATTGTTGACGAAGCCAACGCTGCTTTCGGCATGAACATGAAAATGTTCAACGAACTCAATGGCAACTTGATCAAAGCTATTGGTCAGATGCTGTTCAATACCCTGACACGCAAGCGCACAAAGGGCAGCACCGAACTGGCAACCGCTGAATAATTTATCAATTGTCCTATCTCAGATCGCATTAAATTGCTTGTAGCAATCCTGGAAACTGGGTGATGGTGCAACAGTCATCATCTAGTTTCCAGGATTGCCAGCTTTTAAGGGGTATGCTGCCTGTGGTAATATCGCTTCCGCTTCTAAGCGATGAATTCAAAACTATTTATAAAATGGCTGCAAAACTCCCCGTTACAGTAATTACCGGATTCTTAGGCAGTGGCAAGACGACTCTAATTCGCCATCTGCTACAAAACAACCAAGGGCGACGCATCGCCGTGTTGGTGAACGAGTTTGGCGAATTGGGCATTGATGGCGAACTGCTGCGTTCTTGTGGATATTGCCCAGAAGATACGGATAGCAACAGCAATATTGTTGAGTTAACCAACGGCTGTCTGTGCTGTACCGTCCAGGAAGAATTTTTGCCTACAATGCTGGAGTTGTTGAAGCGACGCGACAAGCTAGACTGCATTTTGATCGAGACATCGGGATTGGCGTTGCCTAAGCCGCTAGTTAAAGCTTTCCGGTGGCCGGAAATTCGCAATGCTGCTACAGTAGATGCTGTAATTGCAGTCGTCGATTGCGAAGCAGTAGCCGCTGGGACATTTGCCGCCAATCCAGAGGCGGTGGATGCACAGCGACAGGCAGACCCCAATTTGGAACACGAGACGCCCCTACAAGAACTGTTTGAAGATCAGTTGGCGTGTGCAGATTTGGTGATATTGAACAAGACAGATTTAGTCGATGACCAGAAGCTGAGTGCTGTTGTCGATTTGGTTAAACAAGAGTTGCAGAGTTCGGTGAAGATTGTAGAGAGCGATCGCTCCAGCGTAGACCCTTCTGTTATCCTCGGCTTACAAGCAGCAGTAGAAGACAACTTAGACGCACGTCCCAGCCATCACGACACCGAAGAAGACCACGACCACGACGAAGAAATTACCTCAACCCACGTAATTTTCAACCGTGCCTTCGATCCCCAAGCGTTGCAAAAACAGTTAGAAGCTATCGTGCAGCAGCAAGAGATTTATCGCATTAAAGGCTTCGTCGCAGTCCCCAACAAACCGATGCGTTTGGTATTGCAAGGTGTAGGAACGCGCTTCGACCAATTTTATGACCGACCCTGGCAACCCGAAGAACAGCGGCAAACCCAGTTAGTGTTCATCGGTCAGAAACTCAATCCTGGGCAAATTGAATCGCAGTTAGCAGCGCTTAACTAATTTTCCCTTCTCAACAAGAAAGAGGCAGCAGCCCACCAAACCTCGTTTCCAGGTTCTGTGGGTTGCTGCCTCTTATTGATACTGGTGCAAGATTTCAGGGCTACAGGGCGATTGAGGTAGCGTGTCCAATTGCTATTACTGAAGCGATCGCGTTTTCTTAGGGGAAATACTTCTACCCTTGAAGGAAAACAAGCTTACCAGTGCTACTCCGCTGCGGTTGCGAAACTTAGACAATAATCAAACCAAGAGCCTGCGGTGTACGGTTTGTGGGGAGGAATGATACTAGCGCCGCAGCATTACAGGGTGGGCTATCGGTTATCGAGTACTAAACAGATCGTCCAAACTTATAGTGCTTTCTGACATCGCTGCTAATCTTCCAAGTGCAGGACATCCCAGCCGGAAACCTTACTAAGTCGCCTTTGCCCATTTTGACGGACTTTCCACCTTTAGGCGTTACTACTACATCGCCCTCTAAAAAGTAGCAAGTTTCTTGCTCGTCATAAGTCCAGGGAAATTCCGATACTTCCTTCGTCCAAATCGACCAAGTGTATACGCCCAAATGGTTAAGCTGTTCTTGGCTAGGCTGATGCTCGATTTTTATTTCCATGCTGTGCTTCCTCTACTTTTTTAGCAGTAGGATGTGATATCCATTCCACACTCATCGACCAAATAACACAAAGCGCGAAAACGCAAGCCAACCAATTCCTCGTAAAGCGGATTCAGTTTGCACAACGGTGGAATGTGCCCTACCTTGCGACCAAACAGGATAATATCGCGCTCAAACGGACATTGAGCAGGAATAGCCTTGGCGAGAAACTCAGCCATTTCGGCGTTGCGAATCTCAATTCCATCAACCCATTGGCGTACTGGACGCAGCAGATCAAATTTGAGTTTGGGAAGCTTAAAGCTCTTGCTGGCTCGTGGAGTAGCTTCAGAATTTGGGGCTATACGAGTCACAATGATCGATTGATTGTCTGTGCAGATCGTGGCCATAATTTCTCCTTGTGATTCCACTAATTGCGATCTTGCTTCAACTACTTCTATTTACCAAGATACAAACTAAAATCATTTGTTCCGTAAAAATGAGACTAATATTTCTTATCTCACAGTAAAGTTTTCATAAATTCCCCCTTGTTCTCTCTCACACGAAAAATTACACTTACTAAGCCATGCAAGCTTAGTAAATATGAGAGTTTTTCACTCACTTTTTAAGGTTAAAAATCCCTATCAAACCTAACCCAGGCCGAGATAGATTAGATAATTTAATTTAAGCGATCGCCCGACAGTTATCGAATTTCCTGTGCCCTGTCAACTAGCCCTACTCGGCTATCAATACTTATTTAAATATATATTAAGCAGAGCCATCAGTGCCGAATGGAGTAAATTTTTTAGGGCGCGGGGCTGATTGTCGTCTTCCCTAAGAAGAACATATGTAGCATAAGTAACCATTTAACTAAAAACTCAGCCGTAGGCGCACAGACGACTGAGGATTTTTAGCCGAATTATTTGCAACGATAACGAGGGTTGGAACGCAAGCGTTGCGGACTATTCTCACAACCTTCCAACACATTTTAAAAGTAGTACGCCCAGCATTAACTAACCATTGCTGGTTCTGGAAGCGCCCCTTGCATTTTACCCAGCCAAGTAATTAAATTGTCCATCTGTTGGTCTGCGGGCACTGCGCCCAAACCCCGAACCGTAACTTTGCCAGAAGAGTAGACAAAGCGAGAGTGCAGGTGTTCTGGCAAATTACCCTTAAGCAAATTCCAGGCGGGTTCCTCCATAGGCGTTTCTAGGATAACGTGCTGCTTGCCCTCTGGCTTAATGCGCGAAAAACCCAGTTTCTTAGCCAGTTGTTTCAGTTCAACAACGCGCAGGAGTTGCTGGGCGGGTTTGGGGATATCACCATAGCGATCGCGCAACGAAGCCGCAATATTAGCTAATTCTTGCTTAGAACTCGCCGCCGCAATAGAGCGATAAGCGCTCATCTTTTGATCCAAGTCCGCAATGTACTCGGCTGGGATAAACGCCGTCAAATTCAAATCGATCTGCGTATCGTCAACTGTAGGAATTTCCTGTCCGCGAATTTCCCTAATCGATTCCTCCAGCATTTCCATATACAGATCGAAGCCAATTGCATCCATCTGTCCGGACTGTTCAGCCCCTAAAAGATTGCCCACGCCGCGAATTTCCATATCGCGCATCGCCAATTGGTAGCCAGAACCTAGCTGCGTGAATTCCTGAATCGCTCTTAAACGCTGACGCGCAGCATCTTGCAGCCTTGAATTTTTAGGATAAAACAGCCATGCGTGGGCTTGAATTCCAGCCCGTCCAACCCTTCCGCGCAATTGGTACAACTGAGAAAGACCAAATTTTTGGGCATCTTCAATCAGAATAGTATTAACGCGGGGGATATCCAAACCCGATTCAATAATTGTTGTACAAACAAGGATATCCGCCTCGCCATTACTAAAAGTTAGCATCGTCGATTCTAACTCTGATTCATCCATTTGACCGTGAGCGATCGCGAGTCTAGCACTCGGTATCATCTCCCGTAATTTAGTCGCCGTTTCCTCAATTCCGTCAACTCGCGGCACGACATAAAACACCTGTCCGCCTCTATCTAATTCTTGTCTAATTGCAGTGCGGACAGCTTCGGGATCGTAAGGCGCTAAATGAGTTTTAATCGGACGACGCGACGGCGGGGGTGTCGTAATCAAACTCATTTCTCTGATCCCCGATAGCGCCATATAAAGCGTGCGGGGAATAGGCGTAGCCGAGAGAGTCAGCACATCCACTTGCGCCCGCAAAGATTTTATTTTTTCCTTTTGATTTACGCCAAATCGCTGTTCTTCATCCACCACCAGCAATCCCAAATCGCGGAAATTTATTCCCTTTCCTAATAACTGGTGAGTGCCAACAACCACATCTAATTCGCCCGTTGTCAGACGTTTTTGAATGTTACGGCGTTCCTCAGCGGAACGGAAGCGATTGAGCAAACCTACCTCAATTGGATATGGTGAAAAACGCTCTTTTAAAGTGTGATAATGTTGTTGAGTTAGGATAGTGGTAGGAGCAAGAAAAGCAACTTGTTTCCCAGCAGTAACCGCTTTAAAGATAGCGCGAATAGCAACTTCAGTTTTCCCGAAGCCGACATCGCCGCAGACCAAACGATCCATAGGGCGATCGCTCTCCATATCCCGCTTTACATCTTGAGTCCCCTTCAACTGATCCGGCGTCGGCTGATACGGAAAAGAGTCTTCGAGTTCCTGTTGCCAAGGCGAATCTGCTGGATAGGTGAAACCTTGCTGCTGCGATCGCTGCGCGTATAACTTCAGCAAGTCTACCGCCAATTTCTTAATCGCTTTGCGGACTTTATTCTTAGTTCCTTCCCAAGCCTTGCCAGACATCTTATTAAGTTCTGGCGGCTTACCTTCAGTTGAGCGAAACCGCGATAACGACCCCACCTGATCTGCCGCAACACGCAGCAACCCATCAGCATACTGAACAACCAAATAGTCGCGGGTTTCTTTATTAACAGTCAGACTTTCCAACTTAAGAAACTTTCCAACCCCGTGATTTCTATGAACAACATAATCACCCGCTTGCAGCTTGTTAGGGTCAACTTGCTTAGAAGCCGCGCGACGGCGCTTGCGGATATAGCCGTGTGTAGCGAGAGTATGCTGACCGTAAAACTCGCGGTCGGTAACAACAACTAAACGGAAAGTAGGGAGGATAAATCCTTCCAATTCAGCTAGACCGGAGTATTTTACCGCGATAGGCGTGTGCTGAATTTGCAGCTTATCAATAGCTGGATAATCGCGGGGGTTGGGTACGAATTGCGCCGGACAGTCGTGTTCTTGTAATAGAGCTACAGAACGAGTAGGTTGAGCAGAGACAAGGAAAATAGAAAAATTGCGATCGCGCTCTTTTCGCAGAACATCAGCAAGTTTAGCAAACTGATGAGGTGTAGTCGGTACAGAACGGCTGGCAAGATTTATCCCTTTCCCTTCTTCCACCAACTCAGATAAATCTACACGATTAAAATCAAACGCCTGCTCCAAAGATTCATCAAAAGAACGATGAATTTTAGGTAATTCTTCATCTCCATCAACAATCAACGAGGAACCACGAACAATTTGCCATTGTTCTTCAGCGTGTTCCACCCAGCGATCGCTATGCGCCCTACACTGATCCGGCTCATCAATAGCAATTAGCGTATTTTCCGGCAAATAGTCTAGAAGAGAAGCTGGCTTATCAAAAGCCAAACCCAGAAATCGGCGCACTCCGGTCTCTTCCCTCTCCTCCTCTGCTGCGAGTGGGGGCGGGTTCGTCTCATCCAACGCCGCCCTAATGATAGGACTAAAATTAGTAGGAGTTAAAACTAAGCGCTCGATCTTATCAAGCGATCGCTGTGTCGAAGGGTCAAACTCCCGCATCTGATCTAGCTCATCGCCAAACCATTCCAAACGCACGGGCAACTCAGCCGCAACGGGGAACACATCGATAATATCGCCGCGACGACTCCACTGCCCTTCCATTTCCACAAGGGGAACGCGACCGTATCCCAAAGTCGCCAGTTTTTGGCTAAAAGAGTTTAAATCTACCGACTCACCTCGTTTTAGGGTGAGACAATAAGGGCGGAAAACCTCTGGCGGTGGAAGATGCGGTTGGAGCGATCGCTCTGTCGCCACAACCGCCATTCTAGATTTTGGATTTTGAATTTTGGATTTTAGATTATTAGACTGCTCCTCAGATGGCGTAGCCTCTGGATGCTCGCCATTAGACCCCAATCCCAAATCGACCAAATCGGCGAGGACCTGCATTTGCCCCCAAGTCATCTCAGATTCAGGGTCATAAGGCTCGTAAGGGGACGACTCGGAAGTAGGGTAAAAATGCACGGTGTTCCAGCCCATCGCTTCGAGCTGGGCAGCCCAACGTCCGGCTTCTTCCAAAGTGGCGCAAACAACAAACAAATTGCGTCCCTCAGTTTGGGCTAGGGCAGATGCCACCAGTCCTTTAGGGAGGCGGGAGATACCGTTGAGCAGTAAGAACCGGGAGCGGTTTAGCTTAGAGAGGAGTTCTGTAGTTAGCGCCGATCGCCCTAAGCCACGAATAATAGAAGAAAAAGCCATGAGTTAGATAAAATGCTTAACTCGTTCTGATAAAAAGCAGGAGTGTATGTCCCTACCTTCATAATTCTAGAAGGCTATTCGCATATGACCGTTCTAACGACAGATTTCTACTATAGACAAAATGTTACTTTCTCTATAGCTAGAAGTTTTTTGTCGGGCTTGCGAACGCTATTCGATGCATAGCCGCAGGGGTTAGGTAGTTGGTGGACTCCCTAAACATCCCTGAAAACTTGAAGCTAGGAACGCAAAATCCACCTTTAGGTAACGTTAACCGCCGATACCAGTCCCTTTAGTCCCTAATTATGGAATTTCTCATTCTTTTACTACTGACCCTTGTTAACGCTCTTTTTGTTATGTCAGAACTGGCGATTGTCTCTTCGCGGAAGGTGCGGCTGCAACAGGATGCCAACAAGGATGCTAAGGCAAGGGCTGCTTTGGAACTGGCTAACGACCCGGATAAGTTCCTTCCCACAGTTCAGGTAGGGATAACACTCCTCATAATTGTGTCTGGTGCTTTCGGTGAAGGAACGATATCTCAGAAACTAGCACCCGTGTTAGCTCTTGTCCCCATAGAGCAAAGGTATAGAGAAGCGATCGCCTCCGGCGTCGCTATTTTGATCGTCACGTATGTCACCCTAATTATTGGCGAACTGGTACCCAAGCGGTTGGCATTAAACAACCCAGAACCAATTGCTGCGGCTGTCGCCATCCCCATGCAGATGTTCGCCCGCTTCGCTTCCCCCGTTGTTTATCTATTAAGCGCTTCTACTGATATGGTGGTCAGGCTCTTGGGTATTAAACCCTCCACAGAACCACCCGTCACACAAAACGAGATCTCGGACTTGATCGACCAAGCGACGGAGGCGGGAATCTTTGAAGAAGCCGAACACGATATGGTCGAGCAGGTGTTTCGCCTGGGGGATAGGCGAGTCAGCGCCTTGATGACGCCGCGACCAGATGTTGTTTGGCTTGACTTGGAAGACTCAGCCGAGGAAAACAGAGAAAAAATGATTGACAGCGCCTATTCTCAGTTTCCCGTCTGTCAAGGCAGCCTTGATAATGTATTAGGCGTATTGCAAGTCACCGATTTGTTAGCTCGCAGTCTCACAGGTCAGCCGCTTGACCTGACAGTATCGTTGCGACAGCCATTATTTGTCCCTGAAAGCACGCGGGGATTAAAAGTTTTGGAGTTGTTTAAGCAAACTGGAACCCACATTGCCTTGGTCGTAGATGAGTACGGCGTCACTCAGGGATTGGTCACGCTCAACGACATCTTAATAGAAATTGTTGGTGATGTTCCCTCAGCTGATGAACAGCAAGATCGGCCAATCATAGATCGCGGCGATGGTTCTTATTACGTCGATGGAATGTTGTCTGTCGAGGAATTCTTCGAGCTGTTGAATATTGAAGAATTGCCCGAAGAGCAAAGAGGAAACTATCACACAACGGGCGGCTTTGTGATGACTCATTTGGGGCGCATCCCTGCTGCTGCCGATCGTTTTGAATGGATGGGCTGGTGTGTTGAGGTGGCGGATATGGATGGCAACCGAGTTGATAAAGTCTTGGTGATGCCGATTCCCACACACTCAGGCGATCACCATTCGGCAAATTAATAGATAACCCGTGCAAAATTTAATTTGCCTATAAACACTCTTTTGCAGGACAGTCTTTTAACTTTTGACTTGCTTAATTGGCTGTTATGGGGTGAGGTGCTTAGGACGAAGCCTGTAGGGTAGTTCTCTTGAGCATCCCCCCTATCTACCAGCCGCGAAGCTTTTGTTTATGCCGCCTTTACAGTGCTTATAGCGAAATATTTTGCTTCCCTCTTAAGTTAGATTTTGTTAATCTTCTCTAAGTATAAAGTAGGAAGCAACAATTTCTGCTATGGAAGCATCGTTATGGTTTTTAGCTCCTATGAGTTTATATTTTTATTTCTCCCCATCACACTTTTAATATTTTTTCAGATTGGCGGTCGAGGATATTATCAAATTGCTAATGCTTGGCTCGTAGCCGCCTCAGTAATTTTTTACGCATGGTGGAACCCTGCTTATCTAGTAATAATGGTGGGTTCCATTTTATTTAACTATTTTATTGGATTAAGTATTAGCCGCTCTTCCCAATCTACACTTTTAGGCCTTACTAGAAAAAGCTTATTAACGTTGGGAATTATTGGAAATATCGCGTTGCTGGGATATTACAAATATACAAATTTTCTGCTTTCAACCACAAACAAACTGCTAGGAACATCGTTTAACTTACAGGACATCATCCTTCCCTTAGCAATTTCTTTCTTTACCTTTACACAAATTGCCTATCTAGTAGATGTCTATCGCCAAGAAGCCAAAGAGAATAATGCCGAAAGTAACAGCGTGTCAGCTCTTAGGGTACAAGAGTCGGGAGGTAGGGAAAGTTTTTCAACTGCTGCCACTATAAGCAATGTTGAAAGACCTAAGCCCTATAGCTTCTTAAACTACTGCCAATTTATCACCTTCTTCCCCCACTTATTAGCTGGCCCTATCGTTCATCACAAAGAACTGATACCGCAATTTGAGAACAAGGCAATATACACAGCGAATATTGAAGATATCGCCGTAGGATTAACTATCTTTGCTAGCGGATTATTTAAAAAAGTAGTGTTTGCCGACAGCATTGCTGTCTATGCAATTCCAGTGTTTGAGGGAGCCGCAACGGGCGGTTCGCCGACATTTTTTGAGGCGTGGGGTGGAGCGATCGCCTACTCATTGCAGCTTTACTTTGACTTTTCCGGCTACTCAGATATGGCAATCGGTGCAGCGAGGATGTTTGGTATCAAATTCCCGCTTAACTTTAACTCCCCTTACAAATCTCTAAATATCATAGAATTTTGGCGACGGTGGCACGTTACTCTTTCCCACTTCCTGCGCGATTATCTCTACATTCCTCTGGGTGGAAATCGCAAGGGAAAACTACGACGCTATATTAATTTAACAATTACTATGCTGCTGGGTGGCCTTTGGCACGGCGCGGGATGGACTTTTGTATTATGGGGCGGGTTGCATGGAATTTACCTAGTAATCAATCATCAATGGCATGGGTTCCGGAAATCTCTAGGACACGATTTAAATAAAACTCGCTGGTGGAGTAGAGCATTATCTTGCCTGGTAACGTTTGCAGCTACAGTAGTTGCATGGGTTTTGTTTAGGGCAAAAAACATGACTGCTGCGATCGCTATCCTCAAGGGAATGGTAGGAGGTAATGGTATTGCTATTCCGGAGGCTATTGTTAATCAAGTAGCGCCAATTAAACCATCGTTAACGGCTCTAGGTGTAACTTTTCTCAATGAGGGCGGACAAACGATGATGTTGACTTATTTTTGGATATTGGCTCTTTTGTTTGTTGTTTGGTTTACCCCTAACACGCAGGAATGGTTGGAACGTTACAATCCCGCCCTAGATCATGTAGTAAAAACTCCTGGCTGTTGGAGCGATCGCTTTTGGCAAAAACTTCAATGGCAACCCAATAAAATATGGTCTATTTGCGTGGGCGCGATTTTTGGGCTAGGAATAATCTATCTTGTTAGACCTACAGAATTTTTATATTTTAACTTTTAATATGAAAAATAATTATAAATCTTACATTAAGTTTTTGCTAATAATAGCAATTTCTTTAGTTTGCGTAGTTCAGTTAACATCAATTATTATAGATCCCTATAATGTATTCGGAATAACTAATTTTAATAAGCGAAATTTCCCCCCAAACACAAGATACTTAAAAATAGAATACCTAGCCAAAAAAAATGAATATAATGCTTTTATTTTAGGAAACTCTAGAGCATATTTTTATAATGTAAAATCTGCCAATCAATTATCTAATAATACCTATAATTATTATAATATGGCAGTGGTTAGAGAAACGGTAAAAGGTTTAAGGCGAAGAGTAGAATGGTTGGTTGCTAATAAAAAGGTAAAAAATTTAATTTTAGCCCTCGACTACGATTTAGTTTTAACCAAGATAAACCCTCTAGAATTATTAGTGCAGGATCATCCTAAAGTTACGGGTGAGTCGTTGAGAAGCTTTTATTTTAAATATAGTTTATTTCAGCCAACTAGCTTAATTAATTGCATTAAGGAAAATCTAAGAAAGGAGGAAGTATATGTATTTGATATATCTACAGGTCAAATTCAACTCCCGTACAATAACTATTTAATGAATAAAGATCCAGAAAAGTATTTAAAGGAAAAATTTGTATATCCTATTAAAATAAAAGAAACAGTAAATGCTAACGAAAATGGAATTGAAGAAATTAAAAAAATCGCGTATATTTTAGCTAAAAATAAGATAGACGTAACGGTTATAATAAACCCAAACAATCACCACAATTCGGGTAGGTGGGAGAGTGAAAGTTATACAAAATGGCTAAAAAGAATCGTAGAGATATTTGGTGAAGTATGGGATTTTTCAGGATTCAATTCAATTACTACAAATGACAGACTATATTATGAGCCGAACCATTTTAATAACTACGTTGGCGATTTAGTGTTGAGTAGAGTATTTAATAATAAAACTATAGTTAAGCAAATCCCAGAAGATTTTGGGTTTAGGATAATCAAAGATAACCTAGATATTCATATGCAACGTATAAAAGAAGAATATAACCAATATTATCAAACGTATAAGTAAACAAAGCCAAAGCTAGTTCATAAGTAAAGAAAGCTAGTTATTTTTAAGGGTTAGAACGGCTGTAAGTACATCATCGCTCAAATGTAGGAATTGCAGATCGATTGGGAAAAGTCGATCGCGATCGCCATAATTTATCTGATGCAGGGAGGCTGTCGTGGAGGAAGACCAAGAAGTATTAGAGATGGTGATTCATGCCATTGAACAAGAACCACTTCAGGAAGACTACCGCGCAGTTAAACTGGTGACAAATGTTGGCGACATTGACTATCGCTACTACACAGCAGCAGGTGCTAAACGTGGTGCTATATTCGTCGGCGGCGCTGGCGGCGGTTGGGACACCCCGGCGAAAGGAGTGTTGTATCCCCAGCTTTGTCAGGAACTCAGAGGGGAAGCGATCGCCTGTCTCAGAATACGCTACCGTTACCCGAACAGGCTTGAGGAATCAGTTCTGGATGTTCTAGCAGGTATCACCTTCCTGGAAAGCGAAGGAATTGAGGCGATCGCTTTACTCGGACACTCCTTTGGAGGTGCTGTTGTCATCTGCGCGGCTGCTATCTCTCAAAGCGTCCGCACTGTAGTCGCACTCTCCAGTCAAACCTACGGTGTCAAACCAGCATCGCAACTAGCACCTAGATGCTCCCTATTACTGATTCACGGTACAAGCGATCGCGTGCTTCCAGCATCCTGTTCGCAGTATATCTACAGCATTGCTGGCGAACCCAAGCACTTAACCCTGTACAATGGTGCGGATCATTACCTGGATGAAGTTGCTAGCGAAGTGATACTTGAAGTGCGCCAGTGGATAGTAGATAAACTGAACGCGATCGCTCTTTAATTTCAACTAATAACTATTTGTCTACAGTATGCAGCTCTTCGACAAAGCCGAGCCAAACATTTGACAGTAAAAACTAACATACAACAGCCCTTCTATAGGTACTAAATCTAATCGCAGTGGCTATTGGTTGCGGTGGTGGGATGAAGCAGGACAAATGTTATTGTGGGGAACGGAACTATTGCAGCAAGAACGGCAACTGCGGGAGCGAATGGCAGCCAAAATAAGGGAGTTAGGAGGAAATCCAGATGAGGTTTGAATCCAATGAAACGATACTTGCGCGTTTTGGGGTTATTTTGGAGTGCGGCGATCGCTGCGGAACTTGAATATAGAATAAATTTTGTGCTAGCAGCACTTAGCAGCTTGGGAAACCTTGCGGGAAGCTTATTTTCACTTTTCCTTTTTTACCGCACTGGCTACACTTTTCAAGGTTGGAAATGGGAAGAAGCTTTAATAGTACTGGGTGTTTTTACACTCCTTCAAGGCTTTTCTGCTACCTTCCTTAGTCCTAACTTAAACCGTATCGTCAGCCACGTCCAAGAAGGCACTTTAGATTTTGTACTCCTCAAACCTATAAGCAGCCAATTTTGGCTTTCCACGCGCACGGTTTCGCCTTGGGGTATGCCAGATTTAGCGTTTGGAGGAATATTAATTGGCTATGCTGGCGATCGCCTTGGTTTGAGTATAGGCGATTATTTATTAAGTACAGTTCCCATCGCGTTTGGATTGGCGACTCTATACTCGCTTTGGTTTATGCTGGGCGCTACTAGCATTTGGTTTGTCAAAATCTATAACGTAACTGAGGTACTCAGAGGTTTGCTAGACGCTGGAAGATATCCTATGGTAGCGTATCCTGCTGCTTATAGATTCTTTTTTACCTTCGTGATTCCCGTCGCTTTTCTGACTACTATTCCCGCCGAAGCGATGCTTGGTAGAGGTGAATTAGGCTGGATAGTGGGTGCAGGAGGATTGGCGCTCGCGCTGGTATTCGCTTCGCGTTTATTTTGGCTATTTGCCTTACGCTTTTACACCAGCGCTTCTAGTTAAAATTAACCGTTAGACAGACGACAAAACATCGTATTTTTGAAATCAATTAAAGGGAAAGTCAAGCAAGAACGACGGAAGCGGGTTTAAAGATGGAAACGAAACAACTGGGAAATACTGGTGTAACAATAAGCGCGATTGGGCTTGGTGGTATGCCAATGTCTTTAAGTAACAGACCCCCAGAATCGCAATCAATAGAAGTCATACACCGCGCCCTCGATCTCGGCGTCACTTTGATTGATACGGCTGACTCATATTGCAAGGATGAATCAGACAAACACCACAATGAAGAGTTAATTGCTAAGGCACTTCAGCAATATTCTGGTGATACGAGTCATGTAATTGTTGCCACAAAAGGTGGATTGATGCGTCCCAATGGTAGCTGGACGCGCAATGGCAATCCGAAGCATTTGCGGGAGACAATTCGCGCCAGCTTTAAGGCTTTGGGTGGCAATAAACCCATCGATGTTTGGCAGTACCACGCACCGGACACTAACTATACTATTGAAGAGTCGTTAGCACCTGCAAAGGAAGCAGTTGATGAGGGTTTAATTCGGTTTGTTGGCGTTTCCAATTTCTCAGTAGAACAGATAAAACGCGCCCGCGATGTTGTGGAGATTGTATCAGTTCAGAACCAGTATAATCCCTGGTATCGCGATGCTGAAATTGATGGAGTTATCGAGTATTGCGAACGGGAAAAACTGACGTTTCTGCCTTGGAGTCCGCTGGGTGGAAGTCGTCGCGTTGGTAAACTGGAAGATATTACAGCGATCGCGGATTTAGCTAAACAAAAAAGCGTCTCTGTCTACTCGATTGTACTTGCATGGTTGCGCTGCGAATCACCCTGCATCGTGCCTATCCCCGGCGCGAGTAAGGTATCCAGCATAGAAGACTCGGTGAAGAGTCTTGAAATAAAACTGTCAGTGGAGGATGTGGCAAAAATCGACCGTGCAACAACTCCGTAGTATCTGCAAGTATAAGATGGCGATCGCCTAGAAAATGAGCGATCGCCTATTCACCAATTCTAATATTTGATTAAAGTGCGGCAATGTCCATCTTAAAAATTAGTTCGGCACTCGCCAGATTTTGATAGTCTTGTCGCCGCTACCAGTAGCAATAGTCTGCCCATCCGGGCTAATCGCAAGGTAATTAACCCAGTTATAATGCCCCTCTAGCGTGCGAATTTCTCGCCCGTTTAATAAATTCCAAATTTTAATAGTCTTGTCAGCACTCCCACTAACTAATTTTTGCCCATCGGGGCTGATCGCCAGATAGTTTACATAGTTAGTATGGCCTTTCAAAGTGCGAATTTCTTGCGCTGTATATATATTCCAAATTTTGATAGTTTTGTCAGCACTCCCACTAGCAAGACTTTCCCCATCAGGGCTTATAGCAAGCGCATTAACATAGTTAGAATGTCCTTTGAGCGTGCGGATTTCTTTCCCCGTGTAAAAATTCCAAATTTTGATAATCTTGTCAGCACTTGCACTAGCCAGAGTCTGTCCATCCGAGCTAATTGCCAGACAATTAATAGGGCTAGAATGCCCTTTAAGCGTGCGGATTTCTTTCCCTGTACGCAGCTCCCAAATTTTGATAGTGGTGTCAGCGCTTCCACTAGCAAGAATCTGCCCATCCGGGCTAATGGCGAGGGAATTTACAAAGCTAGAATGACCTTTAAGCGTGCGGATTTCTTTCCCTGTACGCAGCTCCCAAATTTTAATTGTTTTGTCTGCGCTGGCGCTAGCAATAATTTCTCCATCGGGGCTAACAACCAAATAATTAACATAGCTAAAATGACCCCTGAGCGTGCGAATTTCTTTTGCTGTCGATAAGTCCCAAATTTTAATTGTTTTGTCCGCGCTGGCACTAATTAATTTTTGCCCGTCAGGGCTAATTACAAGGTAATTAACAAAGCTGGAATGGCCGACGAGCGTGTTGATGAGAGTCAAATTTTCAGAGATAATAAATTGAGGCTTGTAGCGGTTGTAAAGCTGCCAACCTCCATATCCTCCTAATAGCCCAAGCAATACTATAGCCCCTACCACAATACCTTTGTTTTTAGCCTCTGCAATTTTTGTGGGTGGTAGCGCAATGTTCGGCGGGGGTTGGGTTATGATATTGGCATTAAGATTAATATTTAGTTGCGGCTGAGACACTTGAAGCGAAATATTAGCTAGTTCGTCTAAAATTTCTTGAGTATTCTTATGCCGCGCCCCAGCGGTGGGAGCCATCAATTTATCGATAAAATCAGCTAGCATCGGTGAAATATCTGGGGCATATTTGCGCCAATCGGATTTATCAGTTAAAGGTTCGTAAATATCTTTATCTGTTGCTTGCTTGGCTGTTAGTAAATAAACAAAAGTTCGCCCCAAGGCATAAAAATCAGACTGCGGGACTGCATGGCCTTTTTCTTGCTCTGGAGGGGTGTAACCAGCTGAACTAATCCTCGTTAAGGTACCTGCTTTACCGACTTCAGCGAGGTAAGTATATGTCATTTCTCTAGCTGTGCCAAAGTCAATTAACACTAGCTGTCCGCTGGGGCGGATCATAATATTTTGTGGCTTAATATCGCGATGAAAATAATTTTTTTTGTGTACTATATGCAAGATCTCTGCAAGCTGTCTTAACCAGTTAAGAGCTTGAGTCTGGTTGATGGGCCGATCGCCCTGCTGATTCATCCACTGCTTTAAGTTAAGCCCATCGATCTTTTCCATGATTATGCAATGCACCGCCTCTCTTCCATTTCTGGGTAGAAACTGGAAGTATCCCTCTGATTCCACTTTGGGAATGCCTGGATGGTTGAGACAGCTTAATACAATTGCTTCTTGCTGAAATAACTCAACGACTTTAGGATTTTTGTTGTAATTTTCTTTGAGAATTTTTAATATTTTGGGTGTTGCGCCATCGTAGGCTTCATAAATGTTGCCGAAGCCGCTGTTGTCACTCAGCAGGCGCATCACCTGATAACGCCCTTGCAATAACAATTCTGAGCCACAATGGCGACAAATGTGGCTTTTAGCGTTGGCGGGATTGTTTGGGCTGGGACAGCTGGGGTTGATGCAGTAGCTCATAGCTGCCTACGAAGTTGCAATATCCCCAATATAAGATCGATCGCCAACTATCTAGCCAAACTCAGGCTCAAGGCGTTGGATTGTAATAAAAAAGGACGGGTAACATACCCATCCACAAGACAACTATATACGTGGCGATTACCTGTTACTTGCTCGTACACAATCGCGATGCTATCACTTGCCAGAACAGCGATCGAACCACTCTTGATAAGTTTTTAGATGTTCGTCATTTTCGAGGACGATTTCAATTCGTACTTTTTTGCAACCGTGACGCCGCTGCATGGCGATCGCATCTAAAAGATGGCTGGCTGCTTTAGCTGAGGGAAATTCGCCGCTGACTGTTAACCCCTTGTCGCGACTCGCAATCGGCTGGCTTTCTTCCCTGACAACTTCAGTCACATCAAGTCCAGAAACTTCTCCGTGCCCTAATTCAATTTCTGATAGGTGTTTGTATTCTGGGCTGACTTGTTCAATAATCAGTTTTTCGTACCTGACTGGAACCTGTACCATCCGCGTTTCGATTTGTTTGCGGACAATTACTTCGCCCACTTTTCGTTTGGTAGTGCCAATGACTAATCGTTCTTCTAGTAAACGAATAACCTCTTCTGTCACCACCTCTGAATTTTCATCAAAATCTATCGCATCATCCATCTCAGATTCGTCGTGAATATCTTCTTGTTCACCTATAACTGGCATTGACGAAGCAGGAGAGTTGATATCTTGCCTAATTGCATTCTCGTCAAACATCCCAGGATTTAGCATTTCTGGACTGGATGGCTGTTCTGAATTACCGACTCGCGGCTTCGTCGGCACATACTCTGGCAACTGGTCTATTTCCGCTTTGCTAATGTCTACTACAAGCGATTTTGCCGAAGAATCAAGTCGCTGTATGTAGTTACTTCTTAATAAGAAGAAGCGATCGCCCTGGAAACTATCCTGCTGATAGATGACTAGGTTGAGTGAGCGATCGCTATCTAGTTTTGCATCTTTCACCTGCCCAATCTGATGGCCTAGCCGATCGACAACGGTAAAATCCCTCAGCTTAGTTCTCAGTTTTTCGAGCAATACTTTGAGCCGAAGATTGGTTTTACCAGATT
The DNA here is from genome assembly GCF_014695585.1 of Microcoleus sp. FACHB-831. NCBI lineage: Bacteria > Bacillati > Cyanobacteriota > Cyanophyceae > Oscillatoriales > Microcoleaceae > Microcoleus > Microcoleus sp. FACHB-831. The sequence continues at coordinate 94,281 of NZ_JACJON010000010.1, forward strand.
CCACCTTGGTTGCAGATGTTGGGTTGTCCATTTTCCAGATTTCCTAAATGACTTTGACCGTTTTGTATTTAAATCTGCCACGCTAGTCTATAGAATCAGGATTGGTAATTTACATCCATCCAACAGCGCGGTAAGCTTTCGCCTGAAGGAAAAATTAATTGCTCTTTTTCAAAAGACGCTGGATCTTGTTCCTCTTGTCCAGCTTGATCTTTTCCATGCACCGCTTTTTCATTAGGGTTGAACAGCGCCTCAATATTGAGAACTTTTATCAACTCGCCAGATTCTTTGCTTTTTAAAAACATAGTTACTCCCTGAGTACTCTACAAATGCAATTGCTTATCTATCAAATTTCCAACAAATCTGTGTAGCTTAACCCCAGCTACGCCAACAGATACACTTACACAAAAATTGAGGTGAGTTTAAAAAAGTACAGGCAGAGCATAAGATCTGCCCCGCCTGCACAGTTTTTAATCAATCAGGCCAGTTAGCTAACTCAATATTTGTGTTGAGCGGGCTATTTACAAACGGTCAGAGCGGATTTGATCGCCGTCGCGTACAACTGGTTGACCATCGGTATTAATGTCTAACTCTTCGCGACGAAGGGTTTCTTCGGCGTTAACAGTGTCGCGATCTACGACTTTCTTGACTCGGACTTCTTCACGTACAAAGGCTTCTTTGTGAATATCAGGAGTTTCTTCGTAGACTTCGATTCGTGCTACTTCACCTTCGCCAAACGCAACTTCCCCAGGAGCAATTACTGCTCCGGCGTCGGTAGGTGTAACTCGCTCGATGACAACTCTTTCTTTTTCGATAGGCACTGATGCGCGTGCAGTTTCAGTTTCAACGCGCTTGCCAACTGCTACTTCCCCTGTCTTGACGCGGGTTTTGTTGGCAATAAGCCGTTCTTGGTAAAGTTTGAATGTTTGATGATCGCGATCGTTCAGCGCGTAGAGATCTGGTTCGCGATCGTAGTTGTAGGTGTCGCGATCGTATGTATTGCCGAGCGTTCCCGGTGTAGTAGCAAAAGATTCTGCTGTTGGTGCTGCTGCTTCTGCTGGCGTGCTTCCTATGCCAGCGGGGTTGCGATATACGCCCCTAACTTGTTCTTCATGATCGTAATCAAGAGCCAGACGCTCGTTAAACTCCGGCAAAGCTTCCGCTTGCTCTTTGCTCATGCCTAGTGCATATACCCGATGAGAGTTATAATCTACACGAGAACGCCCAATGGGTAGCATTACTTTTTTGCCAAAAACCCAAAATCCGAGGTCTACTACTAAATATCGGAAATGGCCTTGTTCATCCACTAAAACGTCTGTAACCGAACCAATTTTTTCTTCAGTTGCACTTGCGTCTGTGTAAACATCAAGCCCCTTGATGTCATCGCCACCAAAAGTTTCTTTATAGTCTGGATCGAAGTCTTGCAGTTTTAAAAGAGCCATATGTTATTGTTACTCCGTTGATTTATACAAACCATTATTAAAAATTTATAGGCATGACTTCATCTTTCTATCGACTGATTAATGGAGTTTTAATATTGAAAACGATTGTTAAGAATTGCATCATTTTTTAATGTCTAATCCTTCTTGGCTATCTCTAATGGAACAGCACCGCGCGATCGCTGTCATTCGTTCTCCCGAATTGGAAAAAGGGCGGCAAATGGCTCATGCTGCGGCATCTGGAGGGATGCGACTGATTGAGATTACTTGGAATAGCGACAAGCCAGCAGAGCTGATTAGTCTGCTGCGCGATGAGTTACCCAAGTGCATAATTGGCACGGGAACCCTCTTAAAACTAGAGGAGGTGGAGAATGCGATCGCCTGCGGTGCCCAGTTCCTCTTCACCCCCCACGTTAACCCCACTCTCATCAAAGCAGCCGTAGATGGGGGCGTGCCCATCATACCGGGCGCACTCTCGCCGACAGAAATAGTGACAGCGTGGCAAGCGGGTGCTAGCTGTGTAAAAGTGTTTCCCGTTGAAGCAGTCGGGGGAGCAAAATACATCAAAAGTTTACAAGGCCCGTTGGGTGACATCCCCTTAATTCCTACTGGCGGCGTGACCCTGGAAAATGCAAAAGAATTTATACAAGCAGGAGCGATCGCAGTTGGTCTTTCGGGCAGTTTATTCCCCAAACACTTAGTAGCAGCCGGGAAGTGGGAAGCCATGCAAAAGCTAGCTCAAAACCTTATGCACGGTTTGGCAACTTGCTAAGCAAGCCCAAAGTTAAAAGGTAAAAGGCAAAATAAAGAAAAATTATGCCCTTCAAAAATTTTGGCCAGTGCGGGGGCAAATTAAATGTGGGACACCTTAAAAGGGGACATAGAAAAGTTATGAATTATGAATTATGAGTGATGAATTATTAATTCATCACTTAACAACCTTAAAGCTAAAAACTTTTCCCGTTGTACCATGCCTCTAATCCCCCGGCTCCCTCAAGCCAAAAAATTATAAAAATTAATTTTTTCCTGGTTGCAAATTAGAGCGCCAGCTTGTAAGTTAAACTCAATCTAGCGGGATTTCCTCAAGGTTCATAACATGAAAAGCCTAATATTTTCGGCTTGGTTGCGTCGGTCTGTAGGTTTCTGGTTTGGTCTAGCACTAATATTGACGGGTTTGTTTTCCTGGTCAACAATGCCAGCTGAGGCGGCGTCGAGATCTTCTGTACGGGCACGGCAGGCTTCGGTACAGAAAAACAGAATTAAAAGAAAAGCTGCCAAAGTGCGTTCTCAGCGTCGCTGGATTAAAGTTGACCTTTCAAGCCAGCGGTTAGTTGCTTACGAAGGTGGAAGACCAGTTTATTCAACCCGCATTTCCAGCGGCAAGCGCTCGACTCCTACTCCCACCGGAACCTATACAATTCAAAATAAGCTGCGCTCAACTCGCATGCGTGGCCGGGACTACAATGTTCCCAACGTTCCTTATGCAATGTTTTACTCTGGTAACTATGCTATTCATGGAGCTTACTGGCATAACCGCTTTGGTACGCGAGTGAGTCATGGCTGTGTTAATTTGCCTGTCTCTCAAGCCCGCAAAATTTATAACTGGGCATCGCCAGGTACAAAGGTTGTAATCCGTCAGTAGGAAAATTTTGGATTTGGGATTTTAGATTTTGGATTTAATTGCCAATCCAAAATCTAAAATCTTTTTAGCTTAATTGAACTACAGCCCGATCTTCTAACAAGGTTTGGTTAGTTAGCAAATCTTCAACAGTTATTCGCAGAAAACGCTGGGCATCAACGCGAAAGAAAAGTTTGATGCGATCGCTCCCTGGAAACCCCGGTGGTGTCAGTTGGGCAATAGTACGCGCACCTTCTCTGTCGTTGAGCGGTTGCACTGGTATTTCGCCTGTAAATGGTCGGCGAGTGACTAAGCGATCGCCTTCAAAATAAACTTCGGTTCCGCCACTTTCAGAACCCAATTCGCCCATAATTAATTCTATGCTCGGCTGGTTTTCTACCGATGCTCCTAGAACTAATTCCACTGGCTGATTCATAGGATATGCTTGCCCAGCTTTAATCAAAGAATGCCAGGAATGGCGATTATTTCGGCGATCCCAATAACGAATTCCGTAACTGTGATAGAGAAAATCTTGCAGTTCGACGCCTTGACTAAGTTGGAGTGCCCCTTGAGCGATCGCTTCAAACGGTTTTTCACACCTAATTTTGCTTTCCTCAAAGTATTGCTGCACCCAAGTTTTTACGGCTGGAATTTGCACGGTTCCGCCAACTAATAAGACAGCATCAATATCTCCAACTTCTATCCCCTGTCTTCGTGCTTGCTGCAACAACTGAGTCATTGACTCATCTAGGTTTTCAAAAAACTCGTGTTCTTTGAGGATGGAATTAAAGCGATCGCGGTCTAATTCTAATTCGTAACTCTCAAATGTCTCGTCGTTGAAATAAACCTCGCTTGCTTTATCTTGCGAAGAAAGCTGAATTTTTAATCTTTCAGCCAAGCGAGTAGTTAGGGGCGATCGCGCTAATCCTTGAGTATCGGCAAAGTAATCTACCAGCCAGTTATCGATATCAGAACCACCCAAATTTTGCCCAGCTTTGGCCAAGACGCGGGCGGTTTTTGGCTTCTGTGCGGACTTCTCGCCCAACTGTTTGTTACCCCATTTAAGGATAAAACCCAGCGGTTTCTTAGCTGCTGTACTATCTAACCGCACTAGGGAAAGATCCAGCGTACCGCCGCCGAAGTCTATCACTAGCAGCAGTTGCTTGTCTGCCATGCCGTAGCCCAAAGCTGCTGCTGTGGGTTCATCCAACATTTGCACTTGTTGCACTGCTAACCCTTGACACACTTTGCCCAGCCAGTTGCGGTAGGCTTCAAAGCTGTCAACGGGCACGGTTAATATTAAAGACTGGCTGCTGTCGGGGTTGTCGGCGTTGAGTTGTTCAATTAGTTGGGTAAGGAACCACTCTCCTACTTGTTCAAAAGTAAGTATCTGCCCGTCGAGTTCTGGGATGAATCCTTGGATATCGGCACCGATACCTCGTTTGAAGTTGCGGAAGAAGCGGGGGTCGGTTTTGAGATCCAAACCGCGATCGCGCACTTGCTGTCCTACCACAACTTTTCCCAGCGAGGCGTCCTCAACATAGAGCAAGCTGGGAATCAGGGGTGGATTTTCAGCTATTTTGAGCGATAAGCCAGGTAAACTAAGGGTTTCTGGCTGCTGGGTGGCTGAGTTCCACCGCGTAATTACCGTGTTGCTAGTTCCAAAATCAATTGCGATCGCCATGAGGCTTTACTTTACGAAGCAAGGGTCGATAACTTCCTCAATGGATTTTAGCAACGAACCTTCCTGTTTCCATGCACATTACGCGGTTTAGTTGTCTATGCTCTCAAACCTTTGTCGCCTGAAGGCTGCGGTGCCATGTCAGATCTAGCCTAGCAGGGCATTCCGTTACTTAATATACATTTTCTTGCCTTTAGAGTACATCTATGGTATTTTGCAACTACTTCTTTGGACGCAGGGCAAGTAAATGAAACATTTTTTAACATAGTGGGTAAGGGGGAGTAAAGAGTTATAAAAACGCTCCAGCCCTGGATTGGTAGAAAATCTGCAAATCATTAACTAAAAAGGGCTGAAATAATGAATAACGAGCAAGGAACAGAAGCTACGGATTTTTTGACAAGTCTAAAAAGCGGTATCTGGCTTGTGGGTGTATCCTCATGGCTGTTTGGAATTACGGATAGAAGTATCGCTTCGTTTTCTGATGGCTATTTGTCTTCTTTGGATCTGGTGCAACTATTTACGGCTTCCTTCTTTTTTGTGAGTTGGTTGTTTTTGAAGCCAGCATCTAGGGTAAAAAACTCATAATTTCCGTGGGGAAGAAGAAGAGATGATGAAATTAGCGATCGCAGAGTTCGGGGGGCGATCGCTTATAGCATTTTAAGAACAAATACTCCTATAAATGCAAAGTGAGAGCGCGAGCGTGGAGCGTCTTCGTAGGAGAATCTCATTTATCCTTTTTTATTACATCCTGCCTAACCTGCTACGCAGTCTAGTCACTACAGGTCTGTTTGGGTTGTTTAAACCTATCCTATAATCTGTCAAAGGTACACGAGAGCCGTTACCTTCTGCTACCGTAACTATAAAAGTAGCAGTCCGATTCGGAACTTTAACTATTTTGTCAATAAATTGATTTTGTATTTGCCTTGCGCTCAAAGCTCTTGTTTCTCTAAAGCCAGGTCTAGAAATACAAAAAATTGCCGAGCCATCTTGATATCGACCTGCATAAAACAAATAATCCTGAGCGTTAGCCCTAATCTGTGAACTGTAGAAAACTTTGAATCTGTCCTCTTGTGGCAATGACTGGTTTCGACGGCAATTATTATCTATATATACTTCATCAGCAGAGGCAGGCTTCGATAGATATATAACCGTTCCAACAAACAAAGTCAAAGTTGTTAAAGTAGCATTTACAAACCTGTTCAAACTAGGCATATCGAATTTGATCCCTCTTAAACTGGTAATCGCGCTCTAAGTCTGGGAGATACATTGATTTTAATATAATGGAATAATGACTTTTTTGTTGGCTTACCGTTTGTTTGGTGGAGAAGCAGTACAGCCAGCTGCGTTAAACTGCTGGATAATTAGATTTTTATCTTGGGAACCACTTACATATGAACTTATCATCTGTAGAGGTTACAGCGGTTTTGGATTGTTCGCAGGAATCCCGTCAATAAATTTTGGTTTATTATTCTAAAAAAGGCTCTACCTAAATAATTTCCATGCTTAAAAATTACTTCCCCGTCAGGGGTGCGTATCTGTTTATTAGACACAGAGCCTAAACTAAAACTGCCCGAACCTTCCCCAGTAACAATTATGCACGCTCGACCTTTAACATTTGATGGTTAAACTCGACCCAAAGTCAATTAGCGATCGCGCTTTCATCAACCTTCTCCCCCTTCGCGTTAACCTATTTAGAGCGACTAAAGGCAATTCAACAGGGAATAAGGACGGTGAATACCATGGATGAATTGCGACAAATTACCTGAAAAATGGAGTAGAGGTGGTCACTGCCCACCCTACTGTAATCCCAATTGTTACTCAAAACTCAAAACTCTTTAAGCCCCCATCCCCGAATATTGTTTTAACCCCTGACGCCACAGCCAGCGATTCCAGATAAAAAACAGCAAACTCCAACCCAACATCGTCAAAAATCCCCGCACTAAATCAACTGGCAAACCGACTAAAATTGCAGCCGGGAAATGTACTAAATAAGGAAAAGGCGTCCACAATACAACCTCGCGAACATTTGGGGGGAATAGTTCGAGGGGTGCAATTAAACCAGACAAAAATAGAAAAAACAACATCCAAAATTGCTCGATCGCAGCAGCACGTTCTATCCAAAAAGAGAACAAAGCAAAAGTGTATTGGATGACAAAGCGCAGAGCAAAAGCCATCGCAACTGCGATCGCAAACAATACAACACGCCCAAAACTCGGCAACCAAGCAGCCTGGGGATACAGCACTATAAACAACACCACCAACCCGATAGCAAACGGCATCCTTGCCAACCGTTCAGAAAGATGCGAAGTAACATGATGCCATACCGGATCTAGCGGCTGAAGCAAGCGGGGAGATAGCTTCCCTTCCACCACCTGCCTTTCAAACTCCCAGATCACCCAAACTGCGGTAAACTGGCGCACAATGAAAACTGCCAAAAAATACCTGGCAAAGTCCACAGGTGTTAGCCCAAACTGTCCGCCTTGCGCCGCCTCCATCCACACGCCCATGAGGATAAGCGGCAAAGATCCCGACAATGCCCACAAAATTAGCTCCGCCCGGTACTCCAGCATATAGGCGTAGTAGGCAACTAATAATGTTTTCGCAATTCTAATAGTTCGATTCATAGCGCTTTTGGATTTTGCCCAGGCGGAGTTTCGCCGCAGGGATGATTTTGGATTGCATAAACCAATCTACAATCTAAAATTCCACCCCCCCAGCGCGGAATACTCGCCCAATCACTTCTTCCACTGGCGGATCTGTCACAGTCAGATCTATTACTTCCAACTCTGCGAGAATCTTTGCAACCGTGCGAGTTAGTTCCTCGCGCCGCACCAGCAACCGCACCTCCCTACCTTGAATTGCTTCCAATTCGCCGTAGTCCAAAAGCTTGACTTCTGGTACTGGAGTTGCCAACTCTACCTTAACCTCGCGGTAGGGAGCAAACCGCTCCATCAACCCATCCAGGCTACCGTCATATATAAGTTGCCCTTGGTGAATTAGCAACACTCGCTGACAGAGTGCGGTAATGTCCGCCATGTAGTGACTCGTCAGCAGTACCGTTGCTTGGTAGCGTTGGTTGTACTCGCGCAAGAAGTCGCGCACTCCCACTTGGGCGTTGATATCTAGGCCGAGAGTTGGCTCATCTAAAAATAGCACTTGGGGATGGTGGAGGAGTGCCGCAAGCAACTCAGCTTTCATGCGTTCTCCCAAGGAAAGTTTTCGCACTGCTTGATTGAGTTTGCCTTCAAGCGATAGCATCTCAACGAGTTCGCCGACTCGCTTTTTAAACTCATCTTCGGGTATGCCATAGACGGCGGCATTTATTTTAAGCGAGTCTAGGGCTGGCAAGTCCCAGATGAGTTGCTGTTTTTGCCCCATGACGAGGGTGATTTGTTGCAAAAATGGCGTTTGTCGGCGGAAGGGTACGTGTCCGGCGACGCTGACTTTACCAGACGAGGGATGAATTAACCCTGTGAGCATCTTCAGTGTCGTAGTTTTTCCCGCACCGTTAGCACCCAAAAATCCTACTACTTCGCCCGGTTCGATTTGAAAGGAAACATCCTGAACTGCTTTCACCTCGCGGTAGGTGCGGTGCAGGAAGTGTTGCAATGTTCCCTTGAGTCCTGGTTCTTTGACGGCGATCGGGTAGACTTTGCTCAGGTTTTCAGCTACGACGATTGGCATAGGTTTTACTTTACTTGATTCTTTGGCCTATCTCTATTTTTGCCAGTCGCTTGACGTTTTTGTAGTATTTATGTAGTATAAATATAACAGCGATCGCTTCTAATCTATTTACCTCCAAACTTTTGCCCCCTCGTTATGGGTGAAGCCACATTGGTAAAGTACCAGTGAAAAGGCAGTGCTTTTTGCGCGGGGGTAATTTTATCTTGCACTCGTTGAGGTTTCCGCTTAGAAACGCTCAACTATTATTTGGGAGCAGTCAAATGGATGCAAGCAACCCAACACTCGCAAGTTTTCTAACAAATCTGCGTACTCAGAATGAGCCGTTTATCTTGCGGTACAACGGCAAACCACCCCAGTGGAGCGATGAAGCTTTGCACCGGGAAATTTATAATCGCAATCCAGAGCTTTATGCACTGTTGGCCATAGCGGAATCAGTGCAACCTTGGCAACAGGTGCGGATTTTATTTCAACTGTTGCAGCGATCGCGCAAAGGTATGGCTAAAGAAGTTCGCCAAACGTGCGATCGCGTGACGGATTTACTATTAGCAATTCTTCACCCGGATCGAGTGCTAACCGTGTTTTTGGCACTGCGACGAGTGCGTGCAAATCATAAGCATACATCCAGAGCAATTCTCAAGTATGTTCTCAATCATCCTCAGTTTGAGGATATGGCTTTGCGCCGTCGTCCTGCTGTTGTCGATTCCCTAGAACACGCACTGGGTAAGAATGTGGCGCGGGGTTCTATCAGCATGCTTTCCGAGCAAACAGTTGAGGAACCATATCTGCGTCGCCATATGCTGAAATTTGCAGGCGATCGCTCCAAAGTAGCAACCATTTTACCGTTTCTATATCGAGCGCCTTTAGGCACTGGTATTGTCCCCGCTGTTGGCGAAGTTAAATACGCGCAAGTTCATACAAAATACAGCGAACTTCTGGAGACTAAGAAGGAGCTTCCTAAAACTATCACGGCAACAAATCGCGGTGACATTGCTGCAACCTTAGTTCATCTTTACCGGGGTGGCACTTCCGCAGAATTGCAACAAGCTTTAGAGCGCTATGTTGAAGATGCAGCAACAAAGTTACCAAAATTTAATGGCAACTTGGCTTTAGTTTTGGATGCTTCTGCATCTACCAAAGGCTATGGCGAACGCGAATACTGTTGCATTGCTCAGTCCCTAGCCTTGCAAATGGTGCTGCAAAAATGTGCTAATTCCAAAGTTTATAACGTTGGTGGCTCTGGACATTTGCCAATGCCAGAAGGACACACGGATCTAGCTGGTGCAATGCTCGACGCACTCGAAAGCAAGCCGGATTTAGTAGCTATAATCTCCGATGGTTACGAAAATGTTTATGCCGGAGATTTGCAAAGAGTCGCCGCTACTTTACCCAAAGTTGGTATTAACACGCCAGTTGTCTTCTGTCACAGCAAATTTACCAGCCAAGATGACTTAGAATTACGGCGTCCTGCTGGCAACCTTCCCCAACTAGAATTCTGGCATCAAAACGATTTTGAAGATTTGCTGATGTCGCTGTTTTCGACAGTTCGGGGAAATGAAAGCGAAGCCAGCTGGCAAGAATTTCTGCTGCGAAAACTGAGTAAGGTCGAAAAGGAGTTAGATGCATGGACTATAACAAATTAGTACCCCGTGAATTTGACCTTTCCCCCTACCGTTTCGGTATGCCTCAAGTGTCGGGTGCGATGACAGTTGTCCCAATTTTCGGTTCGGATAGTAATGGTAAATTCACGAGTCCTTTGTCTGGAATTAAGCTAAATCTCGTCAACGGCTATGGAAATATGGAACTTTCCAATCCAGCCGAAAAAGGTTTGGCGATCGTTCCCCTGCACATGGGTTACATTCAAGATGGGGCGCAAAATCACGCTTTGTGCAGATCTGGTTTTATTGCAGCTGGACAACAACTAATGTTTGAGGATGCTTGCTGCGTGCAAGCGGCTCAAGGTGGTTATTTGGAAGGACGAGAACAGTGGTTTTTCATTCTACCTTTGCCACTGCGGGAGGAAGCGCTAAAGCTGCGATCGCAGAAAAACTACAGCAAACTTTGGGACGCAATCAGTCGCCTGAATCAGCAATTTGAGTTGCCAAATCGGGGACATTTAGAGGAAATTCTCAGCAAGAAAAGAGCGTTTTTGACGCAATATCGCAGCAGGTTTGAGTTGCTTTCCGGCCAAACTGGAGCGCTGTTTTTAATTAGGGATAAGTTAGTTGGCGTGGAAATTGCGCCTTCTGCTGCTTATTTCCAAGAATTGTGGATGCCTTTAGTTTGCTTCTGCTATGGTGCTGCTGCTATGTATGAGGAGCAACACGTTAAGCAGCCTGAGAAGGAGTTAGTTCCATTTGCTGCTAGCAATCTCCAAGAACTGCGATCGCAGTTGCATCAAAGCCGTCTGGAATTGCAAGAACAGGTGCGAAAGACTCTCGCCAATACTCCTGCGGAAAGCTTCCAGACGCAGGAAGAAGAACGCTTCTTAGAACTGCGCTTGCAAACTGTTATTGGCAATAATTTTGCTGGTCAGTTTGTGGAAGAAGAAGGTAATTTGGTCTACGCTTCGCTGTTTGCCAAGCCTGGATATCTTTATCAAAATGCTTGACACTAATTGCGGTTGTGTATTATGATGTATTACATAAGGAACTGAGTTAGGCAAAGACGATTTCATAATGATCCCATGTCATGGAATATGAAACGTCGTCGCGCTAACCGCCCGTCCTTATGTAATACCTTATTTAAGCAGCCGCTAACAGCGTAATATAAAGTTTTGCAGCAGGAACTGTGTTAGGTAGCGACGTTGTTAACCACCCTGATTCCAAGTTTGGGAAGCTGTCGTAAAGCAGTAAATGCACGTTGTTTCGCTAACCGCCTGTCCTGCTGTTTTAAATTTATTGTCAGAGAGCTTTTTGCTCATTTCCCTTTAATAAAAAAGCAATATCAACTATCAAATTCACCTAAATAGGTGTGGTTGGCTAACGTCTGGGTTCTCTACAATTTTGGGTAGAGTAAACTTTGATGAGAAGCTAATTGCTATGGAATTGCCAAGTGCTGTTTGTCCGTGCTGTTGGAACAAACGCCTATTTGCCTGGTTACTAGCCAATGGTAATGCTGAATATGAGAAACTGGTGAGCGATCGCAAACGCTCTTTATTTTCCAACTTGCACGGGAATGTGTTAGAAATTGGCCCCGGAACTGGTGCCAACTTCCCCTATTATCCCAAAGAAATTCGTTGGATTGGCATCGAACCCAATTCATATATGCATCCCTATCTCAGGACAGAGGCAGAAAAATTTGGCTTCAGCAATGCCGATATCCGCAGCATAAGTGCTGAACGGCTAGAAGCTGAAGATAACAGTATGGATGTAGTTGTAAGTACTCTTGTTTTGTGTTCGGTTCCAGACTTAACCGCAGCATTGCAAGAAATTTTGCGAGTCCTCAAACCTGGAGGAAGCTTCTTATTTATCGAACACGTCGCCGCACCGCAAGGTAGTTTATTGCGACGAGTACAGCGCGGAGTTCGTCCGGTGTGGAAATTTCTTGCTGATGGTTGCAACCCGGATAGAGAAACATTAATAGCACTGGAAAAGGCTGGTTTTGATAGTCTCAATTACAACAAATTTGAGCCTCCAATTCCTATTGTGACTCCCCATATTTCTGGGGTTGGAATTAAGAAAAGAAAGTGAGAAAAAGAAATTAGAGATCGGGAAGAGAAAGGATTTGCCTTCTTCTCTTCCCCAGCCTCCATTACCAAATACTAAGTCCAAGCACGGAAGAAGGTATTATCTTGCCAAGCGGCGAGGGTGCGTTGTTCGATTTGCGCGATCGCACTCTCATCTAGCGGTTTAAAAGCTCTGGCCACATTTACGTTAGATTCTAATTGAGCTACCGTCTCCGCCGCGATAACGCAACAATGCACTCCCGGTTGCGATAGTGTATATCCCATCGCCTGATGCATTCCGTCAAGTACGCCAGCTTTAAATAAACGTCCGTAAGCTGGAACTTTCATTGCAATAACGCCTATATTTTTCTCGCGAGCTAATTGCAACACTGAGGTAATAAAGGGACGGGGATGATGCTTTTCTGCGGCATTAATGGGAATTAAAGTTGTATCAAAATTATACCGCCGTAAACCTTCAGCGATGATAGTTGGTTCGTGGTGTCCTGTAATGCCAGTAAAGCGAATAAGCTTTTGCTCTTTTGCCTCTTCGACGGCTTTAATTGCGCCTTTCGAGCTAAATATAGTATCGATTTCTTGTTGAAGAGAAACGTGGTGTAGTTGCCACAAATCGAGGCGATCTGTTTTAAGACGTTTGAGCGATCGCTCTAATTCTCGCCAAGCACCATCTCTATCCCTAGCTGATGTTTTGCTTGCCAAAAATATCTTCTCGCGATGCGGCGGCAGAACTTTTCCTAAATAATCTTCACTCGGCCCGTATTCAGAAGCTGTGTCAAAATATTTAATGCCCAATTCTAGCGCACGTTCGATAATTGCCACAGCATCTCGCTCGTGGTTATCCCATGATAACGGCGTCTGACCCGCACCACCCAAACCAAAAATAGGCACGCGCACGCCAGTGTTGCCTAACACTCGTTCTGGCATTGCTGAAGGTATAGCCTGGGATTTTTGTGCAGATGTCAGATTTTGTTTTAACGCCGTACCGCCGACAATTCCACCAGCAACAGCAACGCTGGAGACAATAAACTTCCGTCGTGTCGTTTTTCGGGTCATGTTAAAGCTTCCCTTGGCTAATGGGGAAATACAATTTTGGCACGAGCGCTTCTGCCAAAACATCTATCTTAATGATGCCCTGTCTGGTATTGTTACTTATCAGGAACCGGGTTAGATTTTTGTAGCGCCGCGATCGCGGTATTTCGCACTAAACTTGTTGTGGAAAACTTCTGTTTACCTTCGCGCGATCGCCATGCAAAAATTTATCACCCAGTTACGAGTCCGCTACCACGAAATGGATGCACTCGGACACGTCAACAACGCCGTTTACCAACATTATCTAGAACAAGCCGCCGTTGAACACTCAGAACATCTCGGCTTAACGATGGAACGCTACAAAGAATTAAACGGCGTTTTCCTAATGCGACGGATCGAGATGGAATATCTCCGTTCAGCCGTTGCGGGTGATACTCTCGAAGTTACCACATGGCTGCAAGAAATGCGCGGCCCTCGTGCCATCCGTCGCTACGAAATCCGCAAACAAGGCGACGATCAGATATTAGTTACAGCAGAGGCGACGTGGGTTTGGGTGGATATGACTGCGATGCGTCCAAAAGCTATCCCCAAAGTGCTGATAGATGCTTTTGAGCAAGCAAATCAACCAAATTTAGCTAGCTGAATAATTTTATGGTTGATAGTTGAATAGCAAAAGCTACGAAGAATGTACCAATCCGGGGAGCAGATTAGCTAAATCCATATTAAAGTTGGGGATTTTTCCCTAACTCTATATAGTATCGATTAAATTGCTTTTGATATCGCTGCTGCTAATTTTAAACTTCTGCGATCGCCAAAAGTAAAACTAGCAGTTATCTAAAAAAGCCTTTTATCAAAACTAGCGCCAATTCAGCTATAGCGTGACGTAACTAAAATTCAGCTACACTATTTCCACCCATTTCCGCCGCAATGCGTAAAAAAGTCTGTTAAGTAGCCGTTCTTCGTCTTCGCTGAGGGAACTTTGCAACAGTGCTGTCATTAGTGCATAGCGCTCGGAGAGGGTTATTTTTCTAGAGGTAGTTATTTCATAAAATAAGTCAGGTATTGCAGATGGCAGCAGACAGGCTTGAGGAAATTGAGAAGGTTTCATGATTTAAAATTTGTATTCTATACCAGCAAGGTTATTGCTGCTTGAAGGAAACATAATCAACCTGCGGTTAGAAACATGACGCCTTTTATCCCCTCCTTCGGAGACAACAAAATGTTGATATTTAGTCTGCCATTTGGGGTAAACGCTCTGAGCTGTAATTGCTAGAATAGGCAGTTTTAACCGTCAATATTTTACTAAGTAGAGGGACATACTTCTTTGTAGTATAGTTATAGTTAAAACCACCAAACCCTTGCTGTTGTTGGGTTTGGTACCTCAAACTAACTTACAATATGACTATACTAAGCAGTTTTAAAGGTGAATATTTCACTACAGCAATAGTAAATATCAATATAAAGCGCGGTCAGCAGGAGTTGGCGATCGCTACTCATAATAAGTGGGGATTTTATCCCCATTACCGCTTCGCTCAAACTCCGTTGCAGTCTTATTTTCAGACTGTCGCGGCTACCTTCGTGGGTGCAACCATCAGCCACTCTTCCCGGAGTTTTTGGATTGCTTGTTCTTTAAGCTTGGCTTCCACCTCAATCCAGGGAGCATCGCGATAGCAAGTTGGCATCGTTGTAATCAAATCGCTATGATGGCGATCGCCGAACTCTGCCTCGCCGTTGGAGATATGGACTAGCTGCCATTCTGGTACTGGCCAAGTCGTGCGTGCCGCTGTTAATATTTCAGCAACGCTAGGGTGTTCATAAGTATCCAAATGCTCGTGAATGACGTGGTGGTGCGCGTCAAATACCATCGGCACCTTAGCAGCGTGGCAAACCTCTAAAATCTCTTGTGCGCTGTAGGCGTATTCGTCGTTTTCTAGTGCCAGTCGAGTGCGAATTGCATCTGGTAAATCGCGAATGACGCTAATTAATCTCTCTGAGCGATCGCTCTTACCACCGTGTATCTCCATCATCGCCCAAGGCGATCGCTCTAACCCCAATTTATCAAAAATCATCGCTTGCATTGCGAGAATTTTGATGCTGTTCTCAATCACATCAGGGTTATCTGAACTGAGGACAACAAATTGATCTGGGTGTACAACTATTCTAATTCCCAGATTTTTCGCGCGATCGCCTGTTAGCCGCAACTCTTCATTAAACTCATCCAGCACCGCCTCACCCACTGGCGTATCTGCAAAGGGAAATATCGCCGATGTGACTCTATAAAGCTTTATCTCATTATCGACACAAAAATCAAGCGCTTTATTCAGCCGTTGCAAGTTATCTTGATATAATTGCCGCAAGAGTTGCGCTTGTTCTGCATCGTTGAATTGCAACAACCGCTTGCGGGTGAGAGCGCGATATCGCACTTGGTTCGACGCTGTGATGCATACCAAACCAAGTTCCGGTAATTTAATATTCTGCATAATTTACATTTTTTACTACATTCACAGCAGATCGAGTCACGATATTTTTTATTTTTGTTCTTAACACTTATAGTTTACATCTCTCTCTAGTGTGACCAATATTCAATGTGCTAAGCCTTAAGTCATAATGCTGAAGTCTTTATACCAATTTAGTTTGAAGCCATAATTATTCTAAAAAATTATCTTTAACTGTGTCTAAATTTTTATCTTTATCTACAAATAACGGTAATTTTATTAAATTTCTTAATTCCCATAAAAAGCTCGGATTAATTTAAAATTCTAAGCTCTAAATCGCAAAAAAATCGCCGTTGTAAAAATAAAAGGACAGATACTTTTGTATCTGTCCTCTTCCTTATTTGGATAGCGGGTAGCGCCCACCCTACTTTAGATTTAATCTAAAATCCAAAATTAGATTAAGCTATCGCTGCCATTCTTACATCATTATTGGCTAGCAATTCTTGCAGTTCTTCAGAGTCAACTGTCTCTTTCTCAACAAGCATTTGAGCTAATTTGTCCAAGACGTGCTTGTTATTCAACAGCACTTCTTTAGAACGGCGATAAGCTTGCTCAACTAAGCCGCGAACTTCATCATCAATTGCAGCAGCAGTTTCTTCCGAGAAATCGCGCTCCGCCATGATATCGCGACCGAGGAACATACTACCTTGCTGACGACCTAGCGCAACGGGGCCGAGGCGATCGCTCATACCAAACCGCATCACCATCTGACGCGCCACACGCGCCACCTGTTGCAAGTCGTTAGAAGCACCAGTTGTTACCTCTTCCTCACCGAAGATGATCTCTTCAGCAATCCGACCGCCTAAAGCCACTGCCATCTGATTTTGCAAATAAGAGCGGCTGTACAGTCCAGAATCCATCCGGTCTTCGCTTGGAGTAAACCAAGTTAAACCACCAGCGCGACCGCGAGGAATGATGCTGATCTTCTGCACTGGGTCATAATCTGGCATCAACGCACCAACCAAGGCGTGTCCAGCTTCGTGATAAGCTACCAGCGTCTTGCGCTTCTCGCTCATCACGCGATCCTTCTTCTCTGGGCCAGCCAGGACGCGATCGATCGCATCGTTGACTTCATCCATTGAGATTTCTGTCAAGTTGCGACGTGCAGCCAAAATTGCTGCTTCGTTGAGCAAGTTTGAAAGGTCAGCACCAGTGAAGCCAGGAGTACGACGGGCAATCTTCTCTAGATCCACATCTTTCGCCAGTGTTTTACCCCTCGCGTGGACGTTAAGAATCTCAAGACGACCGCTATAGTCGGGACGATCCACGACAACTTGGCGGTCAAAGCGACCCGGACGGAGCAAGGCAGAATCCAAAACGTCTGGACGGTTGGTTGCGGCAATAATAATGATGCCCGTGTTGCCTTCAAAACCATCCATCTCGGTTAGCAACTGGTTTAGGGTTTGCTCCCGCTCATCGTTACCACCACCTAAGCCTGCACCGCGCTGACGACCAACGGCGTCAATTTCATCGATAAATACGATACAAGGCGCATTAGCTTTTGCTTGTTCAAACAAGTCGCGCACGCGGGATGCACCGACACCCACGAACATTTCGACGAATTCGGAACCTGAGATGGAGAAGAATGGCACGCCAGCTTCGCCAGCTACAGCACGCGCTAGCAGGGTTTTACCAGTTCCCGGAGGGCCAACTAGCAGCACGCCTTTGGGAATTTTGGCTCCAATTTCCGTGAAGCGATCGCTGTTCTTCAAAAAGTCCACAACTTCATTGAGTTCCAGTTTGGCTTGGTCAATGCCAGCCACATCGCCAAATGTCACCTGCGTTTGCGGCTCCATTTGCACTCTGGCTTTCGACTTGCCAAAATTCATCGCTTGGCTGCCTGGGCCGCTCTGAGCGCGTCGCAGCAAGAAGAACAAGCCGACTAACAGCAGAATTGGGAAAAATAGACTGCTCAAGGCTCTGAACAAGAAACCTTCGTCGGTCGGCGGTGCAACGGCAATGTCTATGCCTTTGGCTGTCAGGATACTGACCAGTTCTGGATCGTTAGGCAGGTTAACGACAACTTTACTGTCGCTTGGCCTATCTGGATCTGTGAACTGCGCTTTAGTGCGATCGCCGCTGAGAATGACTCTCTCGATCCTGCCTTCTTGAACTTTTTGAATGAACTCGCTGTACTTCCAGGTTGTTGGCCCCTGGCCTTGTTTTTCTAAATATGTTGTTGCTAAGGCGATGACCACTATTGCTAGCAGTGCATACAGTCCTGCGTTTCTCCACCGCTTATTCACACTAATCCTCCTAATCTTTAGGATGTTGAGACTTTGAGAGCGCTTCTTATATTAAATAATGTTAACCTTTCTCAGGATCACTTGACACAGAAGCGGTCAAAAACTCTCTATATACTGATACTAAACAACAAAACAGGCTAGGGTTTGCCAGCACCACCGTCCTGAAACAGGCTCCGCAGTTGCTCTAAGCTGCTGTGGAAAGGATTGTAGCTAATTGTGCCCGTCTCCTGGATGACACTAGCGATCGGAACCACTTCCACAACGCTATTTGTATACGCGATCGCCTCCAACCCCCTCACAAAGCTGGGAGTCCAAGGGTCTGCACCCACAGCTACATTCTGACTTTCCAGCCAGCCGATTAGTTGCGATCGCGCTGTTCCCGGCAAAATTCCCGCGTTTAGGGGTGGCGTCCACCACCGACCATCGCGCCAACCCCAGATATTGCCCGTGCTGCTTTCTAGCCAGT
This sequence comes from Microcoleus sp. FACHB-831, assembly GCF_014695585.1. Lineage (NCBI taxonomy): Bacteria > Bacillati > Cyanobacteriota > Cyanophyceae > Oscillatoriales > Microcoleaceae > Microcoleus > Microcoleus sp. FACHB-831. The sequence continues at coordinate 112,618 of NZ_JACJON010000010.1, forward strand.
TTCCCGACGAATCTATTAAAATAGCTTCCTTTGCCCCCAAAGTCTGAGCTTTGCTCAATGCTAGCCAAGCAGACAAGTAGTTACCCGTTTTAATATCTGGTATCGAGCGCCGGAATAGATTATCTTCCGCCAGCCAAGCTGTAATCCCATCCTTCTGGCGTTCTGTTAAATCAGGTGGTAACACTCTCCCAGTTATCCACTCGCGCCCATCGGGAAATATCACTATCCTGAGAACGGGGAAGTGCGGTGTCAGCAACAAAGCACCTTGGCGGCATAGCTGCCAGTCTGGTTGCTGCCAGTTAAAGGTTTTTAAAGAAGAACGGAGGCGATCGCAGTGTGCAGTCCAGTTTGTCAGTTGACTATCTAGCGACTGCTGATACACTCGCAGTGTAGTAAAAACTGTAGCGCCGTAGAGCAATCCCGGATCGTCAACAGGCAATTCCAGCGATCGCGATTGAATCAATTTGCCGTTATACCAAAACAAATCATCACCTTTGGATGAGAAAGCCAGCTCCCATTGTGGGGTAAACCAATAGCTATATGCAGGGTAATCTATGAGCGAGGCCAAAATAAATGCGGCCTTGCTTAATGGGAATATGAGTAACCCCCACACCCCAACCATTCTCCCCGCGTGAGAAGGAAGCTAGAAAATCATCTTTCCTCTCCATAGAGTGACGGCGTAGGGGTAACGCGGGCGGCGAAAGTATTCCAGGGTATAGCTTTTCTTTCTTTTGCATAACAGCCTTTTGCTTTAACTTGCTTATCCCCAAAGGTATCGTGCCTTGGTTTATCGTGAGTGAGTTATGATGCATCTTCCTGTAGACAGAAGCCTGGGTAATGAATTTTTAAGTAAAATTTACGCAAAACAAATAGCGATGTGCGGGTGTAGTATGGGCAATGTAAAAGAAAAAGTGCGTCTGAGCCTAGATGTGTCGCTCGAACTCAACCAGACCCTAGAGGATCTAGCGGAAAAAATTGGTGGAACCAAAAGCGAGGTGCTTCGTAAAGCGATCGCCCTTATGGAGGTAATGGTAGAAGCCAAACAGCAGGGTAAAAGGGTCGGGATTGCCGACAAAGATCAGCCCCTAGCGACGGAAATTGTTGGAATATAAGGTTAAGGGCTGTTAGGACCCCAACACATCAAAACGACCATTATCTGCCCGTGCAGCTAAATTACACCTTGTAAAGTCAACTTTTGCCATGCCATACCAAAGCGAGGAGATACCTCCAGATTCAACAGTCAATATTCTCCTAGTTGACGACCATCCGGAAAACCTACTGGCTTTGGAAGCTATCCTTGAAGGTCTCAATCTGAATTTGGTGAAGGCAAATTCTGGGGAACAAGCGTTGAAATGTCTGCTAAAACAGGATTTCGCGCTGATATTGCTAGACGTGCAAATGCCAGGAATGGATGGATTTGAGGCGGCTAGCCTAATTCGACAAAGAAAGCGATCGCAGTACACCCCGATTATTTTCCTCACAGCCTTCAGTACAAGCGATGATTTAGTATTCAAAGGATATGCGCTTGGTGCAGTAGACTACCTCTTCAAGCCGCTGAATGCAGAAATTCTGAAATCGAAAGTTGCCGTATTTGTCGAACTATTCAAAAAGACCGAAGAGGTAAAACGACAAGCCACTCAACTCGTAGCCGTAAACGCAGAACTCAGCGAAAGAGAAGCACGGTTTCGTTCATTGAGTGCCTGTTCGCCCGTCGGCATTTTCCTCACCGACATTCAAGGTCGCTGCACGTACACTAACCCGCGTTGCGAAGCTATCTGCGGCTTTACTCAACAAGAAAGCTTAGGGATTGGTTGGTCCCAGCTAGTGAGGACGGAAAATAGCGAAAAGGTAATGGCAGAGTGGTCGAAGTGGACGCTTGAAGGTCAAGAGTACTCGCAAGAATTTTGCTTCCAAATTCCTGAAGAAACTCCTCGTTGGGTTCACATACGCATATCCCCAATGGGGGGCGATCGCGGCGAAATGAGCGGTCATGTCGGAACAATCGAAGACATCACCCAGCGCAAGCAGGCTGAGGAAGCCCGCGCCCAGGTTATCCAAGAACAGGCAGCACGACAGCAGGCACAGGAGGAAAACCGGAGGAAGGATGAATTCCTAGCAACCCTCTCCCACGAACTACGCACGCCCCTCAACTCAATGCTAGGCTGGGCGCATCTGCTTCGGACGCGATCGTTCGATCAAGCAACTATTATTAAAGGTCTGGAAACAATTGAGCGCAACGCGAGGCTGCAAACACAGCTTGTAGAAGATCTCCTTGATGTCTCGCGGATGATTCGGGGCAATATTCAGCTCAACGTGTATCCTGTCAACCTTGCATCTTTGGTTCAAAACGGGATTGATTCGATCCGTCCGGCAGCCGAGGCTAAAGGGATTACTGTTGAAAGCTTCGTTGACGACTCTTTAGAGTTAATTCCAGCAGATCAAGCCCGCTTGCAACAAATTGTGTGGAATTTACTCTCCAATGCGATCAAGTTCACGCATTCAGCAGGAAAAGTTCAGGTACGGCTAGAGCGTGCTGGCACTTACGCCCAACTTAAAATAAGCGATACGGGCATGGGAATTCCCCTAGATGTTCTTCCCTACATTTTCGATCGTTTCCGTCAGGCTGACAGCTCAAGTACAAGGTCTTATGGCGGACTGGGGTTAGGGCTAGCGATCGTCCGACACTTAGTAGAGTTGCACGGTGGGACTGTATGTGCAGAAAGTCTAGGTGAGGAGCAAGGAGCTACATTTACAGTCCTGTTACCGCTTGTGGCTGAAGACAACAAAAATTCGCAACCGAGCGATTTGGAAGACAATTATGCAATTGCTTCAGATCAAGAATTGCTGGCGAATGCTTCAAAGGTTGAAGGCTTGCGGGTACTGTTAGTTGAGGACGAGGCTGACACGCGCCAATTGCTTGTCAAAGTGCTTGAAGTAAGCGGTGCTGAAGTAACAGCGGTTGCATCTGTGAGCGAGGCTCTAGCATCTTTAGAACACAGCCGCCCTGATGTACTGGTGAGTGACATTGGAATGCCTATTGAAGATGGCTATGCGTTAATCCGTAAAGTGAGATCCTTGGATGGTGGATCGCAGCATACACAGATTCCAGCAGTAGCTTTGACGGCTTATGCCAGCGAGCAAGATCAAAGTCGGGCTATTTCATCTGGCTTTCAGATGCACGTTTCTAAGCCTGTCGAACCAGACGAGTTGATTTCGGCGATCGCTACTCTTGTGGGGCGCAGCGCTAATTCTTACCGCAAGCGTCGCTCTGGCACTTCTCGCAGACCTGCTTATCTTTTCTAGCTATTGCTTAATTTGTCAACAACTTAGCCGCGTTTATTTTTTGATAACGCACTTAAAATTAGCCATTTTTTCCTAATATTATTACCTGCATAAGTAAGAAGTAAGGGCTAATATTTTGCAAAGATATAATTGCGTTCCTAAAAGACAGGTTGAAGGTATAATTTCCCTCATCCCCGGCTCTTCTGCCAGCGTGATAAGAGAGCCAGCATCTAGCGGTTCATACTTCTGTTCAGTACCACCCTTAGAGAAGTTGTGACTATAAACCTCTGACATCTCACAAATCATAATACGGTTGCTAGAGGAGTCCTATGTGATTTGTGAGAGAAGCCTCACTTGCGTTAGGTTCGGCTACAGACTCTAAAACCAAATTGGCGATCGCAGAAGCTAATTTAGCTGGATCTACTGGTTTAGCTATGTGCTTCTGGAATCCTAGCGAAAGCGTATGCGTGCAATCCTCGCTCCTAGCATAGGCTGTGATCGCTATGGCTGGAATCTGCCCACCGCCCTCTGGCGGCATCGCTCTAATTTTGCGGATCAGCGTGTATCCATCCTCGTTGGGCATCCCAATATCGCTCAGCAACACATCTGGATGCACCAGTTCTAGAGCCTCAAGTGCTGCGCTAGCTGATGCAACTGCTGTTACTCTAGCGCCGTAACTCTCCAGCGCTACAGCGAGAAGATCTCGGACATCCTCCGCGTCATCCACAACCAGTAAGTGCAAACCAGCAAGCATGGGAAGATTGTCGGTTATTACTTTGTTAACAAATTGCGGAGCTAGTGGATCTGAATTGGTTGCCTTTTTGCGAACAGCTATCAGCGGCAGTTTTACCGTAAATGTTGCCCCCTGCCCTTCACCTGGGCTATCAACATATATGATTCCGCCGTGCAGTTCTACCAGGTGACGAACAATTGCCAAACCTAAACCAAGTCCGCCATGCGATCGCGTGCTTGTACTATCGGCTTGTCGAAAGCACTCGAAGACAAAAGGTAGAAAGTCAGCGCTAATACCTTTCCCCGTGTCGATCACCCTGAGCTGCGCGTAAGAATTAGGCATGGGCGTTTTTCCCCAGTTCCCCGGCTCCTCGGTTGCTTGTTCGCTATGTTCAAGCCGGATTTCCACCTTTCCACCAACAGGGGTGAACTTGATAGCGTTGGAGACGAGATTCCAGACAATTTGCTGCAACCGCTTTGAATCTCCTGCGATCGCTCCTATTGAAGGATCGAGTATCGTCTCAAGTCGAATGCTCTTAGCTTCGGCTGCTAGATGCACGGTGTCGATAGCCGCCTCAACGATCGGTATTAAGTTAACTGGGCTAATCTGCAAAGAAAGCTTACCCCGAATCATCCGCGAGACATCGAGAAGATCTTCAATTAGCTCTGCTTGTAAATTGGCGTTGCGCTCAATTGCTTCAATTGCGCGAACGGTAGTCGCCTCATTAACTTTGCGAGTGAGTAGTATTCTAGACCAGCCGAGAATGGGGTTGAGGGGCGATCGCAGCTCGTGGGATAGCATTGCCAAAAATTCATCCTTCATGCGGTTAGCCGTCTCCGCCTGTTGACGGGCAGCTTGTTCGCGAACCAACAGTTGAGCGCGTTCTTCCTCCGCTCGCTTGCGCTCCAGTTCTGCTGTAGCGCGGGTTGCAAAGATTGTCAGCAGGGATTCTGCTAGCTGCATATTCTCCAACGGCTTTCGATGCATGACCCCAAGCAATCCCACCACGCAGCCTGTAGAGTCTAGAAGCGGAGTTGCGATATAGCTTTCAACTTCCATCTGGGCAAGCAAATGATTATCGGGAAACTCCGCTATAATTCCTTGCGGATAGCAGCACAGTTTCCCCTGCTTAATCACCTGTTTGCAGGGTGTATTCAGCAATGAATACTCAATGTTGTCAATAATCTGATTGTGGGCGCATACAGCGAGAGTATTGACTTTATCTTCGTCTGTCGCAATCAGTTCCCCGATGAAAGCATAATCAACACCCAATGCCTTGGTGAGGTGTTGCACCAGCGAGTAGAAAAACGCCTCGCCTGTCGCTTGCGAAACTCCCTTTGTCACCTCAATGAGGGCGGCGTCCATCTGAGCAATTTTGCGAGCCGCCAGCCGCAACTCTAATTCATCAACTACTATAGCCGCTAGGTCGGTAAGAGTTCTTTGCTGGTCAGCACTAAGGGCATCGCGCGGCTTGGTGTCCAGAATACAGAGCGTGCCAAGATTATAGCCATCGCGGTCGATGAGTGGCGCACCCGCATAGAACCGAAGCCCCGGTTCGCTCGCCACAGAGGGCATACAAGCCACACGCGAATCGTTTCTTGTATCTGGAATGACTAAAACATAATCAGACAAAATAGCGAAGCTACAAATTGTCGATTCGCGACTGATTTCGCGGGAGTCGAAGCCATAGCACGATTTAAACCAGGCTCTGAATTCGTCAACTAAGGAAACTATAGCAATAGGTACGTCAAAAAGACGAGCTGCCAGAGCAGTGATGCGATCGAAGCTTTCTTCAGGGGGTGTATCGAGGATATTGTAGCGACGCAGTGCCTCTAGGCGCTCGGTTTCGTTAGATGGTAGGGGAGCAGCGATCACATTACCTCCAAGAGACACTCCTGGCACAGGATTTAAAGCAACCAAAATATACTTTTGTCTACCTGGGTGAGGAGCGTGTTTATATGTTTGTATATTAAATTACTGATTAACGTAACATACTGGCGGTTGGATAAGAAAGAAGCGGCGCTATATATGCAAAGATAGCAGTCTCATGGCGCGGTAGCGAAGCGGTATTGCTCTTAGCTAATCGCACCGCGCGTCAGGGATAAATTAATGGTGTATTTTACCAAAAACAGCGATCGCGCTGCTATTTAGCCGCCAACTTCTTCAATCAACTTTTTCAGGTAAGCGCGTGCTTCTTTGGGTGAGAGTGCTACAACCTCATTTCTACGCAGAATTTCGTACTTGTTGCTACGATAACCATGACCGATAATCAGCCCTAAACTGATGGCTCTATTGCCAAGTTCCGTTAACTCGTTGACGCTCATAGCCTCAACTTCCATATTTATTTGTTTAATCACTTCCTCATCCATGTCAGGCAGTCTCCCGGCTACTAGATTTACTTGATATAGTAATTTTTTTGCATCAAAATAAATTTATTAGTGCTAGGGCGATCGCCTCAAAAACTGTAAGGAAGATGAATCCTGGGGTTAAGCTTCGCTTCCACAGGTTGTCCCCCCTTTAGATGTTCTTCCACTATCACAGGCACATCGCTAGGTTGTACTCGACAGTACCACGTCTCTTCCGGCACAATCCGCACAGTCGGGCCAGAGCTACACATTCCCTGACAACCGCTGCTTGTCACCTCTACCCCCGCAACCTTAGCCGCCTGAAACGCTTCCAGCACCTCTGCCGAACCATTCGCCTGACAGGAGCGGTACTGGCAAACTATTACGCAGCGCCGATCTAATGTATCTAAATTCTTTTGTTCTAAACCCGTTTCCACTATTTGTCCCAACTTTGTTACGGCGATCGCGACTTTACCCATCTTAATAATTCCCATCGCTAAAGCGCAAAGGGCGCGGGGGACAGCATGGTAATTAACTTGCTAGGATAATTCGGCAATCGACAATTCAAAACTTACATGACTTATCTCGAAACCGCAGCCAGTTTTTACAGTGAAGTCGCACAGACACCGCAAGTTGGCTTGTGCTGCGTCCAAAGCAGCCCCCTGCAACTACCAGGACTGAAAATTTCCGCGCAAATGCAGGAGATGAACTACGGCTGCGGCACGACCGTCCATGCAGCGGAACTGGCTAACTCGCCAACTGTACTTTATGTTGGCGTGGGCGGCGGCTTGGAAGCACTGCAATTTGCTTATTTTTCCCGTCGTGCTAGTGGCGTGATTGCAGTCGATCCCGTTGAAGCAATGCGCGAAGCTGCTAGTCGTAACCTGGCTATTGCTGCTAAAGATAACCCTTGGTTTGACCCAAGTTTTGTAGAAATCCGCGAAGGCGATGCTTTTGCTTTGCCCGTGCCAGATGCTTCTGTAGATGTAGTAGCACAAAATTGTTTGTTTAATATCTTTGAACCAGCCGATCTAAATAAGGCGCTGAAAGAAGCGTATCGGGTGTTAAAACCAGGCGGACGCTTGCTGATGAGCGACCCGATTGCTACTCGTCCAATTCCAGCGCATCTCCAGAAAGATGAACGGTTGCGGGCGATGTGTTTGTCTGGTGCTTTAACTTACGAGCAGTATACTCAACACCTCATTGATGTTGGTTTTGGCCAGATAGAAGTTCGGGCGCGGCGTCCTTATCGGCTGCTAGACGCGCAAACCTATGGCATGGATGAGAATTTGTTGTTAGAAAGTCTTGATTCTGTGTCTTTCAAAGTTGCCATTCCAGAAGATGGCGCGTGCATTTTTACGGGCAAGACTGCTATTTATGCAGGCAGAGAAGAGTTTTTTGATGATGGCGCTGGGCATATTCTTCAGCGCGGCGTCCCTGCGGCTGTGTGCGATAAGACGGCTGGAAAGCTGGGAGCATTAATGCCAGAAGAGTTGTTAGTTACAGATTCAACTTGGCACTATATTGGTGGCGGTTGCTGTTAGAAAATTTAGAGGTGACGGTTATCGCTGACTGACAAATGTTTCTGTATAGGTTGGTTTTTTCGCCGTTCGGCCAAACAACAGCAATGATAGGTTGGGTTTAGCTAGCACTCAACCCAACCTATTATTTTTCTAAGGCTTTCAACAGTTTTGTCAGTCAACCAGCGTCCGGGCATATGGCGCTTATTTTTTTGCAGGAAGGTAGAAGTGTCGATTTTTCTCATCGCTCTGTTGATAGCTACTCTTTTTCTAGCTTATTCAAATGGAGCAAATGATAATTTCAAAGGTGTAGCAACGCTATTTGGCAGCGAAACAACAAGCTACAAAACAGCAATTTGGTGGGCAACTATTACCACGTTTGCGGGTTCCGCCTGCTCTATTTTTTTGGCAGAGACGCTGATTAAAAACTTTTCTGGTAAAGGATTGGTTCCAGATGCGATCGCTGACGCAACAGATTTTCATTTAGCGATCGCAATTGCTACTGGCTTAACAGTTATGCTTGCTACCGTAACTGGATTTCCTATCTCCACTACGCACGGATTAACAGGCTCGCTTGTCGGCGCTGGCTTAGTTGCAATTGGCACTAAAGTAAACTTTGCTACTCTGGGAAATGCGTTTTTTCTGCCTTTGTTACTTAGCCCGATAGTTGCTATAGGTTTGGGAGCGTTAGTTTACGGGTTATTCCGCTACATCAGAATACGTTCGGGGATTCAAAAAGAATGGTGTATTTGCGTTGGTAGTACTCAACAGTTAATTCCAATTCCCCAGCCTGATAGCACCAGCATTTTACAATGTGTCACTACCCCTGATGTGGCAATAGATTCACAAGAGAAATGCAGCCAAAGGTATAAAGGAAAGTTTTGGGGTATCAAAAGTCAGCAATTAGTTGATGCCTGTCATTTCTTTAGTGCCGGAATCGTCTGTTTTGCCAGAGGTTTGAACGATACCCCAAAGATTGTTTCAATTATCCTGATTATTAAGGCTCTCTCTATTCAAGGGGGAATGTTTGCGGTAGCAGTTGCAATGGCATTAGGCGGTCTGCTGAATGCTAGAAAAGTTGCACAAACTATGAGCAAAAAAATTACCCAAATGAATGCTGGTCAAGGATTGGCTTCTAATCTGGTGACAGGATTTCTAGTTATTGCTGCTAGTAACTATGGGCTTCCTGTTTCAACTACTCATGTTTCAGTTGGATCAATTTTTGGGGGCGGCTTAGTTTCAAAGAAAGCTAATGTACAAGTATTCTATCAAATCTTGCTTTCCTGGATTTTGACTTTACCAATTGCAGCTAGCCTGAGTGCGATTGTTTACTGGATATTGCATAGATAAAAAATCTAGCAGACATTTAAGCAGGAGGCGATCGCCTCCTGTTTTGGTACAGCGATTATGCCCTTTGCAGATATGCAATCCATCCTTGCCAGCCATGTTTATTACATCTGTTTGTCTAATGTTTGGTTAGGATAGCTGAATAGACGTTCCACTAAAACTTGATGGTTAACACATCTGCGATCGCACCAGCTTCTATCGTTTCTGGCTTTCATGCCCTGTCTGACCCCCTGCGCCTTCAAGTCCTGGACTTGCTCCGCGAACAAGAATTATGCGTGTGCGACTTATGCGAAAAATTGGGGGTCACTCAGTCTAAACTTTCCTTTCATCTGAAAACACTCAAAGAAGCAGGTTTAGTAAGCGCCCGCCAGCAAGGACGCTGGATTTACTACAGCCTCAATCTCTCCCAGTTTGTCGTTTTGGAGCAGTATTTGGCAGAGTACCGCAGCATAGGCGCTATCCTACCGAGTCGCTGCTGCCAAGAATAAATTTGACACATCAAGTTTTTTTGATATATTAATTTCATAGGTGCAAGATGTCTATTCTTGCTCTAGAGATTTTGATTTAAATAATAGACTTATCTGGTACTTGGGATGGATAGGAAGCCAGTTTCTAGGATTGCTATTTGGCAGTCCGTTAATTACTGCTGGCGCGAGGCGGCTGTGGAGGCAATTGGCACTTTTGTTCTAGTCTTTGCTGGTACTGGTGCTGTAATGGTCAACTTTATCAGCGATGGAGCCTTAACCCATCTTGGTATTAGTTTTGTATTTGGTGCGGTCGTTGCTGCTTTAATTTACGCGACGGGACACATTAGCGGCGCACATTTTAACCCAGCGGTGACGTTAGCTTTTTGGACGAGTGGATTTTTCCCAAAACGCAAAGTAGTGCCCTATATTTTGTCGCAAATAGTAGGAGCGATCGCAGCCTCAACTTTACTGTTACTGTCCTTGGGAACAGTAGCAAATTTAGGCGCAACTTTACCCCTAAACGATAACTGGTTGCAATCTCTAATTCTGGAAACAGTTCTAACATTTATCCTAATGTTTGTTATCCTGGGTTCTGGCCTTGACCGTCGCGCACCGATTGGTTTTGCAGGTCTAGCAATAGGATTAACTGTAGGCTTAGAAGCTGCATTTATGGGGCCAATTACTGGCGCTAGCATGAACCCGGCGCGGTCATTTGGCCCAGCAATTGTAGGAGGAATTTGGCAGCACCAGTGGGTTTATTGGGTTGCGCCTATTTTAGGAGGGCAACTAGCTGTTTTGGTTTACCGGATAATATCCAACGGATTTCGCGATATCAAGTAAGCGAGGGAAATAAATGAAAAGCGTGATGTTTGTTTGCAAGAAAAATTCGCGGCGATCGCACATGGCAGAGGGATTTGCTAAAACGCTTGGAAAAGGCAAAATATTAGTCACCAGTTCTGGACTAGAAGCAAGTAAGGTAGACCCTATAACAATTCAAGTCATGGATGAAATTGGTATTGATATCAGCGACCAAAAATCTAAGGCTTTAAGTGATTTTAAGCCGGAAGACTACGATGCAGTTATATCCCTGTGCGGCTGTGGAGTAAACTTGCCGAGGGATTGGGTATTGCGAGAAGTTTTCCAAGATTGGCAACTCGACGATCCAGAAGGACACTCTATAGAAACCTTCCGCCGCGTTCGCGATGAAGTCAAAGAACGAGTAGAAAAGTTAATTGCATCTCTCAATTAATTAGACAGACATAAATAAAGAAAACAAAAAACCTACAGACCCCTGAATATTAAAACAGCGGGTTAACTTCTCCTATCTTTGTAAGAGAGGGGTAGGGGAGAGGTTTTTTATTTAATTGTCTTTACTTACTTACTTACAAATTACGGATTTGTATGACAACTTTCGATCATCCACCCAGAATTTTGTTTTTGTATGGCTCTTTAAGAGAGCGTTCCTATAGTCGTTTGTTAGCAGAGGAAGCTGCTAGAATCATCCAAGATTTTGGTGCAGAGACGAAATTTTTTGACCCGCGTGAGTTACCAATTTACGGTAGCGTACCAGATACACACCCGAAAGTTCAAGAATTGCGACAATTGAGTTTGTGGTCTGAAGGTCAAGTATGGTCTAGTCCAGAAATGCACGGCAATATTACAGGAATTCTTAAAAACCAAATTGACTGGATTCCCTTAGAGATAGGGGCAGTTAGACCTACTCAAGGTAGAACTTTAGCAGTAATGCAGGTAAGCGGTGGTTCGCAGTCGTTTAATGCGGTGAATACGATGCGAATTTTGGGACGATGGATGCGGATGTTTACTATTCCCAATCAATCTTCGGTTGCTAAAGCTTATCAAGAGTTCAATGAAGACGGAACCATGAAGGATTCTGCCTACCGCGATCGCGCTATCGATGTGATGGAAGAACTTTACAAGTTCACTTTCCTCCTCCGAGACAAAGTAGATTACCTCACAGATCGCTACAGCGAACGCAAGGAAAAAGCACCTACAAAACCCATCCTGTAATTCCTCTGTCTATCTGAGTAACTTTTCTACAAATTCGATGCAATAATTTTTGAATATCGGCGCAAGTTGACCGCCCTGCTACGCGGGTTTATAGGAGAGGTAAGGATACTATTAATGTTGAATTTCCTCTACCTATTTATCATTAATACCGTTCGGATATATAGAGCGATCGCTCCTTAGTCGGCAGATTTACGATAAATCTTTAATATACGAAGTCCAATTTTCAGGAAAGATGCTATTTTTAATAAGTATATTTTCTTACTCCGCTTCTTATAACAAATTTTTTATAGTCAATGTATTTGCCTCAAACGTCTATTCTTTCTAGGGTTGGGGCTATAAAAGTTGGCAAGCCTGATAATAAAAAAATGATTAACGTAGTTTTTCTACTTTTTATTTAAAAGTAAAAATTTGATTTGGTACAACGCTCCGCAGTTATTAGACTAAGCCAATATATACATTCTTGTCGCTTTTTTAGGCTAAACTAGGCATCTGCCTAAAGGTATAGTTTTTATTTCTTCAAGCTAGTTTGAGTAGTTTGAGAATCTGCAAACAGCGATCGCGGTTCATCTATTGACATTTTTTTTATTACCCCAGGCAGTAGTGACTTAGGCAAGCGAAATCCCCACCAGTCAAAGACTTGAGGCTATTATCAGCTAAAAAATATACACTAAAAAAGTAAAATTTTCATAGCATCTAATAGCTAAATACTTCCAAAATTGACCTATGCCTTTAGGAGTAAATAAATATAGTAAACTTTTATTAATTCAAGTTTTAAGTTAATAATTTCTATTGATTGGTGTTTCTTTTCAGGGCGCTGAGAAAATTCTCAAAAGTTTTGTTATATTACTGAAGTCATGCTTAATTGACCGAGAAGCATTTTATACAAGTTGGCGATCGGCTGAGAATATTTTGTTGTTTCCTACTCATCAGTCATAAAGAACTTAAAGGCATAAACTTAGCCAAATTTATGCCAAACATAAATCACATCAAGGCTTTTTGAAGCCAATTTTCTGCTGACCAATTTAAACATTTGTAGAAACCCACCCTCATGAGTATTGTCCGAACAAAGCTAGAAGCTACCGAAAACGCATTTCACGTTGAGAGCTACGAAAAAATTGAATACAGCCTCGTCTACGTGGATGGTGTTTTCGATATTCAGAATTCAGAAATTGCCGACAGCTACAAGAAATTTGGGCGCTGCCTTGCAGTTGTTGATGCCAATGTCAATCGCTTGTACGGTGAGAAAATCCAGTCTTATTTCCAACATTACAACATCGATCTCAGGTTATTTCCTATCTATATTCCCGAACTCGACAAAAATCTGAAGACGGTAGAGAAAATTGTTGATGCTTTTGCGGAATTTGGATTAGTTCGCAAAGAGCCAGTGTTGGTGGTTGGAGGCGGCTTAATTACTGATGTAGCAGGTTTTGCCTGTTCTAGCTACCATCGTAGCAGTAACTATATTCGCATTCCCACTACTTTAATCGGGTTAATTGATGCCAGCGTAGCAATCAAAGTGGCAGTCAATCACAAGAAACTAAAAAATCGCCTGGGTGCTTATCACGCTTCTCAAAAAGTTATCCTTGATTTTTCGTTTCTAGGTACCTTGCCAACAGCTCAAGTCCGCAATGGAATGGCAGAATTAGTGAAAATTGCTGTTGTTTCCGAAGGGGAAGTTTTTGAGTTGTTGGAGAAGTATGGCGAACAACTGCTGCATACCCATTTTGGCTATGTGGACGCAACTCCAGAAATTCAAGAGATAGGTCATCAGCTTAACTATAAGGCGATTAAACGAATGCTAGAGTTGGAAGTCCCCAACCTGCACGAGTTGGAACTAGACCGCATTATTGCTTACGGTCATACCTGGAGTCCCACGCTGGAACTTGCACCCCGCGTACTTTTGTATCACGGTCATGCGGTGAATATTGATATGGCATTCTCAGCCACAATTGCTCATAAACGGGGATATATCACCACCCAAGAACGCGATCGCATCCTGGGATTAATGAGTCGCCTGGGTTTATCACTTGACCATCCCCTCCTCGACATCGATCTGCTGTGGCGTGCAACAGAGTCTATTACCAAGACGCGGGATGGCAAACAACGCGCCGCCATGCCTTGTCCCATCGGTAGTTGCTTCTTCGCCAACGATCTAACGCGGCAAGAACTGGAAGAAGCGCTTGCTATTCACAAGCGTCTGTGTGCCAACTACCCTCGCGGTGGTGCGGGTATTGACGCTTACGTGGAAAGCGAGCAAGTCGAAAGCGAACTACCTGAATTAGTTGGGAGTGGAGTATGAGCGAGACTCTGGTCAGAAACCAGGCAAGACCAGTAACTCCCTTGGGGATTTTGGTGGAAAAGCTGGAAACCATCCTCAAAATGACCCAAGACGCAACTGTTCGTGGCGAAATTGCAGATGCTCTCAAGCAGGCGTATCAACTGGCAGCAGGTATAGATCCGTACCTGGAAGCGGTTAGCACCCAGGAATCTCCAGCCTTAGCAGCGTTAGCTAAAAAGACTAGGGAAGAACCTTGGAGCAAGCGGTTTTCAGATCGAGCAACCGTGCGTCAGTTGGAACAAGAGATGCTCTCCGGACACCTTGAAGGACAAACTCTGAAGATGTTTGTCTGCATGAGTGGCGCAAAAAACATCTTGGAAATTGGGATGTTTACAGGGTACTCGGCACTGGCAATGGCAGAAGCGTTACCAGAAGATGGACGAGTGGTTGCTTGTGAGGTGGATGAATATGTAGCTAATTTCGCTGCATCCTGCTTTCAAGAGTCGCCGCACGGGAGCAAAATTTCTATAGAAGTTGCTCCGGCTTTGGAGACGCTTCGCAAATTAGCAAAGGCGGGAGAGTCCTTCGATTTGGTGTTTATTGATGCCGATAAGAAGGAGTATATCGACTATTTCAAGCTGCTGCTAGATACCAATTTGCTGGCGCCAAACGGGTTTATATGCGTGGATAATACCTTGCTCCAGGGACAACCATATTTGCCACCAGAGCAACAAACGCCGAATGGGGAAGCGATCGCGCAATTCAACCGCGTCGTTGCTGACGATCCAAGAGTTGAACAGGTGTTGCTACCCTTGCGAGATGGTTTGACTATCATCCGGCGAGTGTAATTTGAGTTTTTTCTCGTTCCCAGGTTCAACCTGGGAACGAGTGACACAACCCCCAACAAAAATTCTTTTTCATTTTGAATACAAACTTTTTATAACTAATGGCGCGTATTTTTGCAGTGTTTCAAAATTTAGGGACGCTGGCGTTACTAGCGATCGCTTTTCCTTTTAACCTCACGGTTGTATTAGCAGCGCTACTGTGGAATATGGTTAGTAAACCGTTTCAAAAGCCAGTAGTAAACCCAAACCCGAAAAATATCATGCTGACTGGCGGTAAGATGACGAAGGCGCTGCAACTGGCGCGATCGTTTCATGCTGCTGGACATCGGGTTGTTTTAGTTGAAGCGCACAAATATTGGTTAGTAGGTCATCGCTTTTCTAACGCGGTCGATCGCTTTTATACCGTTCCCGCACCGCAGAAAGACCCAGAAGGTTACACTCAAGCCTTGCTTGCGATCGCCAAACAAGAAAACATCGACGTTTACGTTCCTGTTTGCAGTCCCGTCCAAAGCTACTATGACTCCTTAGCAAAGCCAGTGTTATCTGGTTGTTGCGAGGTGTTCCATCTCGATGCTGACGAGACGAAGATGCTCGATGAGAAGTTTGCCTTTGCAGAAAAAGCGCGATCTATAGGTTTATCTGTCCCGAAAACCTTCCTAATTACGGAACCCGAACAAGTTCTCAACTTCGACTTTTCCAACGAGAAGCGCAAATACATCCTCAAAAGTATTGCCTACGACTCGGTGCATCGCTTGGATATGACTAAGTACCCGATGGAGTCGAAAGAAGCAATGGCGGTACACGTTCGGAGTCTGCCAATAAGCGAGGAAAACCCTTGGATTATGCAGGAATTCATTCCTGGCAAAGAATACTGCACGCACAGCACAGTGAGAAATGGCGAGTTGAGGGTTCACTGTTGCTGCGAATCATCCGCCTTCCAAGTCAACTATGAAAATGTGGAGAACCCAAGGATTTTTCAGTGGGTGAATCATTTTGTCAAAGAACTCAAGCTGACTGGACAAGTTTCTTTCGACTTCATCGAAGCAGAAGATGGAACGGTTTATGCGATCGAGTGCAACCCGCGCACCCACTCAGCTATCACCATGTTCTATAACCATCCCAAACTGGCGGATGCGTATCTGAGCGATGCACCAGACCCCGAATACCCCTTGCAGCCTTTGCCAGATAGTAAACCAACCTATTGGTTATACCACGAAGTTTGGCGGCTGACTGGTATTAGGTCATTCGGTCAACTGCAAAGATGGATTAACACGATTTTAAGAGGTAAAGATGCGATTTTCAGTATTAGTGACCCCCTGCCATTTTTAGCCGTTCACCACTGGCAAATTCCCCTACTTTTACTCAACAACCTGCAAAGACTCAAAGGCTGGATAAGAATAGATTTTAACATTGGCAAGTTAGTAGAGATAGGGGGCGACTGAGTAGGCTAAGGGTTTGTCCACCCTTTAGTTGTTTCCCGGCTCTAATTAGCCCAGTTAGCAAAAAGACCGTGAACTTCAAATGAGACTAAATAGGAAATGGCTATTTGCTATTTTGCTTTCTGCTATGCTGGCGATGACTCTACTGGTAGGGTGTTTGAGGAGCGACAAAGCCACTGCCCAATCGGGGTATAACGGTCAGAAAAAGTTGACTATGGTTACTTCATCTGAATATCCACCCTACCAGTATCGAGACATTTATAGTGGTAAAGATGAAATTATTGGCTTTAATGTTGATATTGCTAAATACATCACTAAACAACTAGGATATGAGCTTGAAGTTATAGATACAGAGGCTATAATTGCTGCCTTGCCAGCCCTAGTAAATGAGAGTATTGGTATGCTCAAATCATCGGCTTTGCTTTCAACAATTGGCGTCCAAGATTTATTACGCAGGTCTCAGATTGTGGGGGCACAAAAATATATTTTCTTTGAAACACTGATATTTGCTGGTGCTGTTTACTATTTGACGAGCATGATTCTGACATGGAGCAGTTATGCACTTGAGAGAAGACTCCAACGTAGTAGCTGAGAGACACTAAAATAGAGCCGTAACCCTTAATTAAAATACTTCCCCTCTAACGCCAATCTTAAACCTATAAAAAGACAATAGTACAAGTTCACAAACTACTAAACTTTAACTACAACAGTAACTAGGAAGATGAATCATGCCAGTACTTCGTATTCTTCATTTAGTTGGGTCTGCGTACAATGATTTTTACTGTGATTTGTCACGCCTTTACGCCCAAGACTGTCTCACAGCAACAGCAGAGCGATCGCGCTATGACTTTCAGATTGCATATATCACACCCGATCTCCACTGGCGATTTCCTGCCTCCCTCAGTCCAGAAGATATTGCTGTCGCCAAACCGATGCCTCTGTCTGATGCCATAGAGTTTATAACAGCGCAAAACATTGACCTTATGTTGCCACAAATGTTTTGTATTCCTGGCATGACTCACTACCGGGCTTTATTCGACCTGCTGAAGATCCCTTACATCGGCAATACTCCGGATATCATGGCGATCGCGGCTCACAAAGCCAGAGCCAAAGCAATTGTCGAAGCAGCAGGGGTGAAAGTGCCTCGTGGAGAACTGCTCCGCCAAGGAGAGGTTCCGACAATTCCACCTCCAGCCGTCGTCAAACCCGTAAGTTCCGACAACTCTTTAGGGGTAGTCTTAGTTAAAGATATTACTGAATATGATGCTGCCTTGAAGAAAGCATTTGAATATGCAGATGAAGTCATCGTAGAAACATTCATCGAACTCGGTCGAGAAGTCAGATGCGGCATCATCGTAAAAGACGGAGAGTTAGTGGGTTTACCTCTTGAAGAGTATCTGGTAGACCCCCACGAAAAACCCATCCGCAACTATGCTGATAAACTCCAACAAACGGACGATGGCAACTTGCGTTTGACCGCTAAAGATAATATCAAGGCTTGGATTGTAGACCCTAATGACCCAATCACCCAAAAGGTTCAGCAAGTGGCTAAGAAGTGTCATCAAGCTTTGGGTTGTCGTCACTACAGTTTATTTGACTTTCGGATCGACCCAAAGGGACAACCTTGGTTCTTAGAAGCTGGGCTGTATTGTTCTTTTGCCCCTAAAAGTGTGATTTCCTCTATGGCGAAAGCAGCGGGAATACCTTTAAATGAATTATTTATGACGGCAATCGATGAAACATTGGCCACGATCTGAGACCTTAAGGACTTTTTTCTAATTGTGGCAGGAATTGAGCAAACACCGGAATTGATTGCTTATAGCAAGCAAAGCAAAGATTAGGACATAATAAATAGGAGTAACCAGGAGAAAAAAATGGCAGCTCCTTACAGCTATGACTTGAGAATAAAAGTAATAGAGGCACTCTTAT